>CAJYBQ010000134.1 GCA_913064755.1 uncultured Alphaproteobacteria bacterium | reverse complement strand
TTGACGATCACGTCGCCGATGCAGTTCTCGAAATCCTCCAGTTCAAGATCGGTCCGGTCAACGCCCCAAACCTCAAACCAGTATGGCTTCAACTTGCATAGGGCATTGGTGACGAAGCGGTCGCTTTCCAGTTCTCACCCATCCCGGGTCACACCCCTTGCTCACACCCTGTCACTGACCGATGATGCTCGAAACAGCGGAGCGGCGCTTTTCCCGCTGCAGGAGCTGACATGAACATTCCCGAATGGACGAACCCCGCTGGCCATACCGGCCTGGAGCGGGGGCGGTGCCGTGACCTGGTTGCGGCGCGCGCCGCGGCCTTCGGCATCGGGGTAGGCTGATGCGTGTCAGCCTGGGGTGCCACTTCCGCTATGAACTGCAGCAGGCGACGCCGATGATCGCGCTGCTCAACGTGCATTATTCGCGCTTCGGCGACCTGGAGCGGCCGGATCACCTGACGACCAGCCCCGGCGTGCCGCTGGAAAGCTATCGCGACGGCTTCGGGAACTGGTGCACGCGGCTGCTGGCGCCCGCCGGTGACTTCGTCCTGTCGACGGACGGCGTCGTGCGCGACAGCGGCGCCCTGGACCCGGTTGCGCCCTGGGCCGGGCAGCACGCGGTGGAGGACCTGCCGTTCGAGACGCTGGTCTACCTGCTGGGCAGCCGGTATTGCGACACGGACCTGCTGTCGAACGAGGCCTGGCACCTGTTCGGGGCGACCGCGCCCGGCTGGGCACGGGTGCAGGCCATCTGTGACCACGTGCACAACCAGGTGAGCTTCGGCTACGAACATGCCCGCGCGACGCGGACGGCGTCCCAGACGCTGGCCGAACGGCGCGGGGTCTGTCGCGATTTCACCCACCTTGCCATCACCTTCTGCCGCTGCATGAACATCCCGGCGCGATACTGCACCGGCTACCTGAGCGACATCGGGGAGCCCTTGCCGCATCCGTCGGGGGATTTCGCGGCGTGGATGGAGGTCTACCTGGCCGGGCAGTGGTGGGTCTTCGACCCGCGCAACAACACGCCCCGGATCGCCCGGGTGCTGATGGCGCAGGGGCGCGACGCGGCGGATGTTCCGCTGACCCAGACGTTCGGTCCCAACACGCTGACGGAATTCAGGGTCTGGACCGAGGAGATCGGCTGACCGCACCCCCCGCAGCCCGCAACCCGCACGGGCCGGTTCGCGGGGACTTTCCCTTGCCGCGCTTTCCGATATCGTCATGCCCATGGCCGAAGAGAACAACAATGATGCCTACAAGCCCGCGAGGATCGCGCGGCTGGTCGAGGAGGTCGGGGTCGGCAAGGCGCAGTTGCCGCTGGTGCAGATGTTCGTGCTCGCCGTCCTGGCAGGCGCGTTCATCGGCTTCGGAGGTGCCGCCTATACCGCGGTGATGACCGGCGTGGATGCCGCGTCCGGACCCCACAGGCTGCTCGGCGGCGTGGTGTTCTCGCTGGGCCTCGTCCTCGTCATCGTTGGCGGTGCGGAGCTGTTCACCGGCAACGCGCTGATGGTGATGGCGGCCGTCGACCGGAGGATCACCTTGCGACGGCTGCTGCGCAGCTGGGCCGTGGTCTATGCCGGGAACCTGGTCGGTGCGGCCGGGCTGGCGGTCGCCTTCGGCCTGTCCGGGGTTCTGGACGGTGCCATGGGGGCGGTGGCGGCGGGGATTCCCCGGGCCAAGGTGGAACTGCTGCCGCATGAGGCCTTCCTGCGCGGGGCGCTGTGCAACGCGCTGGTGTGCCTGGCGATCTGGCTGTCGTTCGCGGCCCGGACCGTGGCGGGGAAGATCCTGGCCATCCTCTGGCCGATCAGTGCCTTCGTGCTGCTGGGCCTCGAACACTCCGTCGCCAACATGTACCTGTTTCCGCAGGGCTGGTGGGCAGGGTCCGGTGTGTCGGCGGGCGATGCCGCGGGCAACCTGTTGTGGGTGACGCTGGGCAATGTCGTCGGCGGCGCGGGCGGGGTGGCGCTGGCCTACCGGCTTGCCTATCCGGGCCAGGCCGGGCGCTGAACGGCGGCGACCGTTGCAGGGGAAGCGCTGGCGGAGTGCTGTCGGCCTGCCTATCCTGCGGCACGGGGAACGGATGACAACGGACAGGGGCAGGAAATGCGCGCAGTCGGATTGATGGTTCACGGCGGACCGGAAGTGTTGCAGGTGGTCGATGTGCCGGAGGTGCATGCCGGCCCCGGCCAGGTGCGCCTGCGGGTGCACGCCGCGGCGGTGAATCCCACCGACACGATGGCCCGCAACGGTTCCCGCGCGAAGATGCAGCAGAAGGACCCGCCGCCCTACGTGCCGGGGATGGACGTTGCCGGTATCGTCGACGAGGTCGGTGCAGGCGTGACCACGGGGGTCCGGGTCGGCGACCGGGTGATGGCGATGGTCTGCCCGGACGGCACGCATGGTGCCTATCGGGAGCAGATCGTGCTCGACCAGCGGGCGGTGGTTGCCGCGCCGAAGGGCACCAGCCACGTGGAAGCCTGTACCCTGCCGATGAACGGGCTGACCGCGCGCCTGTCGCTCGACCTGATGGGCCTCGAACCCGGCCAGGTGCTGGCGGTGACCGGCGGACCCGGTGCCTATGGCGGCTATGTCATCCAGCTGGCGAAGACCGAGGGGCTGACGGTGATTGCCGACGCCGCGGCGAAGGACAAGGCCTTGCTGCAGGCGCTGGGCGTGGACATCATCATCCCGCGCAGCGACGATCTTGCGGGCCAGGTGCGCCGGCATTTCCCCGATGGTGTCGACGGGCTGGCCGACGGCGCGCTGCTGAACGCGGCCGCCATCCCGGCGATCCGTGACGGGGGCGTGTTCACCGCCATCCGCGGTTTCGAACCGGGCGACGCGGTGCGGGGCATCCGCTTCACGCAGACCTGGGTGCGGACCTATGACGGCGAGTACGAGAAGCTCGACCGGCTGCGGGAACTGGCCGAAGCGGGCAAGCTGACCCTGCGTGTCGCGGGCACCGTTGCCCCGGAGGATGCAGGCAAGGCGCATGCTGCACTGGAAGCCGGCGGCAGCCGGGGGCGCTGGGTCATCACGTTCCCGTAGGTCGGCCGGACGATCGTTCCGAGGGTTCGGTCGTTACGGGGCCGGGGGACGAGGGATCGCGTTACCGGTCCGGGATTGCCGGCAGCCGGTGCACGAACGTCGATATGATGCGCGGCAGGATATCCGGGCCCTTGATGTAGCCGGCATCCCCCAGCACGTCCTGCCTCAGTTGCAGGAACGCCTGGTTGCCGTCGGCGGGGGTCACGTCGCTGCGCACGAAGCCCATCGACCAGTCTGGAAACGACCGCTCCGCGATATCCTGGTTGAAGACCTCCAGCATGCTCCTGTGCCGGGGGTCCCGCATGATCGCCGCGAAGATACCGGCAACGGCCGGGGCCGGTCCCTCGAGAACCTGCAGGAACGATCCGTCGAGGTAGAGAAGCAGGCCGGTCACACCCACTTCCGCGTTGTTCGTCCGGGCAATGCCCAGCAGGTCATCCAGCATGGCATCGCTGAACGGCTCGGTCGCGCTGGACAGGTACATGAGCTGTGAAACCGGGATGGGATATGCCTCCACGACGTTCTGCCTGGTGGATGTGCGCATCGATGGAGCGCGCGAACCGCGCCTGCAGCGATCACCGCGGCGCGTCTCGGGGGAGCATGATCCCCGGCAGGGGGAATTGGCAAGCCCCGGTTGCGCTGCCGGATCGGGACTCGTGTGCGCGACCACCTTCCTGCGGCAACCCGCCGGGCCAGGCGGGGCTCAGCCTTCCGTCAGGGGCAGACCGGCGTTCCATTGCCTGGCCCAGTCGACGAGAAAGGTGCCGAAGGCTTCGGCGGCCGGGGGGATGGAGCGGAGTTCGGGGCGATAGAGGCGGACTTCGCGGATGACTTCCGGACCCCGTATGCGCTTCATCACCAGGCCGCGCGGACGGGCCGCAACACCGACATAGGCGGGGCTGAGCGTCGCCGCCAGTCCTTCCGCCGCGATCCCCAGGGCGGTCGAGATGTTGGCCACGACATCGGTCGGCATGACGGGATTGGAAAGCCTGTCGCTGGTCCGCATCTGCGCGACGCTGACTTCATGGTCGCGGCCCGCCGCCACCAGTTCGACGTTCTGGAGGTCGGACCATTGCAGCACCGGCTTCGATGCAAGCGGATGATCCGCAGCGCACCACAGGACCCAGGGGCTTTCGAACACGGCCTCGTTCGCCACGGCCGCGTCCGGGGGGCGGTCCGGCCCCAGGGCGAGGTCCAGGTCGCCGTCGGCTATCCTGTCGACCATCTGTTCGACCGGCACGTCGCGGATGTAGATGATCACCTTCGGATTTTGTGCCCGAAACACGCGGACCGCCGCGGGCAGCAGGGTGCTGGCGAGCACGAGGGGCGCGCCGATGCGGACAACGCCGGCGGCCCGGTTGCGGATGTCCTCGGCAAAGGATTCCACCAGGCCGATGTTGCGCATCGTCGCCTGGGCCTGCCCGCGCAGGTCGCGCCCGGCGCTGGACAGCGCCACCCGCCGGGTGGTCCGGTCGAACAGGCGAAACCCCAGCGTGTCCTCCAGTTCCGATACCAGCTGGCTGACGGCGGAGGCACTCAGGCCCAGTTCCTTGCTCGCCGCCGCAAAGCTGCGCAGGCGCGCGACGGCAACGAAGGCTTCCAGCTGGCGGACGGTGACACGGGTGAGGGGCATGTCACTATTATCCAGTAATACTAAACAATCGGCAAGAATTCATCGATTGTTGAAATGGATGGACTGCTGGATATTGCCCGTGTCGACCGGTCAGGGGGCACGGACGCAGGGGGGGCGAGGGCACCATGGACATCGCGCAGTACCAGGCACTGGCACGTGAACTGGAGCAGGCGGAACAGGGCAGAAAGCCGGTCGAGCAGTTCTCGAAACGGTTTCCCGATCTGCAGATTGCCGACAGCTATGCCATCCAGCGTGAATGGATCGGCCTGAAACATGCTGCCGGTCACAGGACCATCGGCCACAAGATCGGCCTGACATCCCGCGCCATGCAACTGGCATCCGGGATCGAGGAACCGGATTACGGCACCTTGCTGGACTACATGCTGATCCCGGACGGTGCGCGGATCTCGGCGGCGCAATACCTGGTGCCGCGGCTGGAGGTCGAACTTGCCTTCATCCTCGCCAGGCCACTGCGGGGGCCGGATGTCTCCCTGGTGCAGGTGCTGAACGCCACGGACTATGTCGTCCCGGCGCTGGAACTGATCGACGCGCGGATCGAACAGTTCGACCGCGAAACCGGTGTGCCGCGCAAGGTCGTCGATACCATTGCCGACAATGCCGCCAATGGCGGCATCATTCTGGGCGGGCGTCCGATGCGGCCCGACGCCGTGGACTGGCGCTGGGCCGGGGCGCTGTTGTTCAGGAACGGCATCATCGAGGAATCGGGCCTTGGTGCCGCCGTGCTGAACCATCCGGGCAATGGCGTCGCATGGCTCGCCAACAAGCTGGCACCGCATGGCGAGGGACTGGATGCCGGGGAGATCGTGCTCGGCGGATCCTTCACCCGGCCCGTGCCCTGTGCCGCGGGCGACAGCTTTCACGCGGATTACGGGCCGCTGGGCTCGATCTCCGCCCATTTCACCTGACGAAGAGGTTCGCACGATGTTTCGCAGAATGCTTCAAGTCGCCGCCGTTCTCGGCGTCCTGTCGTCTCCCGCCCTAGCAGAGGCCCCGGCACTGACCGACACCTGCGCTTCCGCCCCTATCCTGGGGCGCTTCGTCGAGTTCGGGAAGACCGGCAGGATGCCCCAGGACCTGCGGCAGTTCCTCGGCAATCCGGCGGCGCAGAACATCGCGCCCTACCAGGCCTTCGACAATGTCCATTACGTCGGCATCTGCTGGGTTTCGGCCTGGCTGATCCCCTCGCCGAACGGACATGTCCTGATCGACACGCTCTATGGTCCCTATACCACCCGCATGCTGGAGAACATCCGCGCGCTCGGGCTGGATCCGCAGGACATCAGGCTGGTGGTCGTCAGCCACGGCCATTTCGATCATGCGGGCGGACTGGCGCAGCTGAAGGCCGAACTTGCGCCGGGCACCCGCTTCGCCATGACCGCCGGTGGCTGGGCGGAAGCGGCGGAAGACTCGGCGGCGAAACGGCCGTTCCCCTGGCCCATGATCGAACCGGACCTGGTGCTGTCTGATGGCCAGACGGTGATGGGCGGCGATGTTGCCATCCAGGCCTTCGAAACCCCCGGGCACACGATGGGCACGGCGTCCTATGCCTATGACGTGCAGGACGGCGACAGGACCTACAGGGCATTCACCGTGGGTGGTCTGGGCCTTAACGCGATCCGGGGGCCTGAGCAGGTAGAGGCCTTCATCGCCAGCATCGAACGGATCAGGTCACTGACCGAAACGGCGGAGCGTCCCGTCGAACTGCACCTGACGACGCACGGTTTTTCCGCGGGCCTGCCGGAGGCCGCTGCCGGCCTGGGGACCCGAAAGGCAGGTGAGCCGCACCCGCTGGGCGGTACCGAGGGCTTCCGGCGCCAGCTTGACGGCCTGGCGGCGGGGGCCGAGGAACGCCTGGTGATCGAGCGGCAGAAGCAGAAATGACAAGCGAACCAATCCCGCGAAAGGCAGTTTCATGAGCGAACGTATCGAGGTCGCAGGCGTTTCGGTGTCTCCCGACCATTACATAGACGGCCAGCGGGTTTCCTCGACCCGGTACTTCGATCTGCACAGCCCGATCGACCAGCGGTTGCTTGGCCAGGTCGCGGAGGGCCTGGATGCGCATGTCGACCAGGCCGTGACCGCCGCCGAGGCGGCGTTTCCATCCTGGAGCGGGATGGCCGCGACGGAACGGAAGGTCGTTCTCGACCGGTTCGCGGCGGAGATCGGCAAGCGCGCCGATGCGTTCTGCCAGCTGGAGAGCAATGACGCGGGAGTCCTTCTTTCGCGGATGAGCCACGGGGTCGTCCCCCGTTCCATGCTCAACATCACCTATTTCGCCGAGCATGCGCTGACCCTCCAGGACCGCCCGATCGATACCGAACAGGCGCATCATCTCGTTCGCCACGATCCGGCCGGCGTCACCGCGATCATCACGCCCTGGAACGCGCCGCTGATGCTCGGCACCTGGAAACTGGGCCCGGCGCTGGCGGCAGGCAACACGGTGATCATCAAGCCGCCCGAGTGGGCACCGCTGACCATGTCGCTGCTTGCCGATTGTGCCGACGCGGCGGGCCTGCCTGCAGGCGTGCTGAACATCGTGCAGGGGTACGGTGCCACCACCGGCAACCGGCTGGTATCCGACCCCCGGCTGGCGCGGATTTCCTTCACCGGTTCCGTTCCGACGGCGCAGAAGATCGCCCAGGCGGCCGGGGCCAACCTGGTGCCTGTCAGCCTCGAACTCGGCGGCAAGTCGCCGTTCATCGTGCTGGAAGACGCCGATATCGACAAGGCAGCCGCAACCGGTGCCCTGATGTACCGCAATGCCGGCCAGGTCTGCCTGGCCGGGACACGGTTCCTGGTGCATGCGCGCATCGCCGATCGGTTCATCGCCGCGATGCGCGGCTACGCGGAACGACTTCGCGTCGGCGACCCGCGGGAGCCGGAAACCGAGGTCGGGCCGATCATCCATCCCCGGCAGATGGAAAGGGTCGGTGGCTTCGTCGACCGTGCCGTCGCTGGCGGTGCCCGCGTCCTCTGGGGCGGCAGGCCGCATCCTTTCGGCGCGCAGTATTACAGCCCGACCATGCTCACGGATGTCGGCCAGGACGACGCGCTCGTGCAGAACGAGGTGTTCGGCCCGGTCCTGACGCTTCAGACCTTCGACAGTGACGATGAAGCCATCGCACCCGACAATGCCACCAACGACGGGATGGTCGGGGTCTG
>CAJYBQ010000133.1 GCA_913064755.1 uncultured Alphaproteobacteria bacterium | reverse complement strand
CGGGTAGGAACGAATATCACCAAGAACGTCATCTAACATGACATGCACGTGGTGTTCAGCATTGCCGACCACATCAGCGTGCTGGCGCAGGGGACGGTGATAGCGGGCGGCAAGCCCGAGGACATCAAGGGCCATCCGAAGGTGCAGGAAGCCTATCTCGGAGGATCGCACGCATGACCGCGACCACGGAAACGACAGTACCCGGCGCGGTGGAACCCGTGCGCAGCACCGGCTCCGACCCGGCCTATTTCTACTGCTCCGGCGTCCAGAGCTATTACGGCGAGAGCTATATCGTGCAGGACGTCAGCTTCCAGGTGCGGGAGGGCGAGGTGCTGGCCCTTCTGGGGCGCAACGGTGCCGGCAAGACGTCGACCCTGCGCACCATTGCGCGGATGGATGACCCGCAGCTGGTCAGTGGCGAGATCTGGCTGGATCACAAGCCGCTGCACAACATGGCCGACTGGCAGGCGGCGCAGTTCGGTGTCGGGCTGGTGCCGGAAGATCGGCGCATCATCCAGGGCCTGACGGTGGAAGAGAACCTGAAGCGGGCGCAGATCGAGGAGCCGATCGGCTGGTCCCTGGACCGCATCTACGGCCATGTCCCCCGCCTTGCCGAACGGCGCAAGCAGGAAGCGGTGACCATGTCAGGCGGCGAACAGCAGATGCTGGCCGTCGCCCGTGCCCTGGCGCGGGACATCAAGCTGTTGCTGCTGGACGAACCCTACGAGGGGCTGGCCCCGGTCATCGTGCAGGAGATCGAGAAGATCGTGGCGGAGATCAAGGGTCTCGGCATCACCACGATCATCGTGGAACAGAATGCCGTCGCGGCCCTGGAACTGGCCGACCGCGCCTTGATCCTCGACACCGGCCAGATCGTCTTCAGCGGCACCGCCAAGGAAGTGCTCGACAATACCGAGCTGCGCCACGAATACCTGGCCATCTGACGGCACCCGATCGATCCGCGATCGGGCGAAACCGACCGTGCCGACGTGATCATGGCCGGGCGAGCAGGGCGGGGGAGTCCGTATCCTGGCCCCGTCGCCTGTACGCCCGCGCGATGCCGCGCGGGTGCCTACTCCGCCTGCTTCTGCCAGATATCGTTCCACCACTTGGTGGCCTTGCGCGGCGGGATGGACATCTCGCCGCGGATCTCGTCGATCGACCAGCCGGTCAGGCTGGCCAGGCGCTGGGCCTCCTGCTCCATGCGATGGGGCAGGGACTGGCGGTAGAGATCGGCGGCGGGGCAGGTTTCCTCCCCGTTCCACGGGTGGCGGATGACATAGCGGGTCTGGAAGTTCTCCCGATTGTCGGTCAGCTTGAACATCAGGTCGTGCGGATGCGTGTCGGCGTCATAGCGCAGGTGCAGCCGGGTGACGAAGGCGTCGACGGGGCCATTGCCCGGTCGGGGCATGATGCGGCTGCCGGGGCGCGGCTGCGGCACCGTGCCGGGCAGGGGCTTCGGCGTCATGTCCGGTGTCACCCACCAGGCACCCAGGGTGCGCAGTTCGGCCCGTGACAGGGGATCGGCGGCGCAGGGGTCGCACCAGCTCATGTCCCAGGCATATTCCATGAAGGCGACGCCGGGTTCGCGGCGAACCTGTTCGGCGAACAGGGCGCGATAGACCTCGGCGAAGGTGTCGCGCACATGCACCGGCAGTTCGTCACCGCTCGGCATCTTCACGGTGCGGTAATTCGCGGTCTCCACCCGGCCACCCCGGGTGATGGTGAAGATGAACAGTTCCTGCTGGCCATCGGCGTTCAGCATGCCCATGCGGATCGGCAGCATGAAATCGGGGCTCTCGAAGGCGATCTGCAGCGGGCGCAGGTAGCTGCGGCCGAGGCGGTTGCGTTCGCCGAGGTTGATCTTGGCGACGAAGAACTTCATGCCCATGCCGATATAGTCGCCCAGCACCTTGTCGGCCGCCGCCGCCACGCCGTAACCGTTCTCGCGCAGCCAGGTGGCAAGGCCCCCCGACTGTTCGGCGGACAGGATCTGGATGTCGTATTCGCCGACGGTATATTCCGCCTCCACCGTCACGCCGAGCGACTTGTTGCGGGCGGCACCATCCGCTTCGGCCATGGGCGCGGACTGCATGGCCAGCGCGCGGAATCGGCGCTGCATGCAGGGGTTCTCATCGAAGTATTCCACCAGCCGGGGCGCGGTGAAGGCGTCCAGGTGATCCACCAGGGCCGGTTCGGCGACATTGATCTGGTTGCGTTCCAGCACCGTCGGGGTCGGGATCACCACCGCGAATTCCGACGGGTCGCCCTTGTAGTCATTGGCCATGGTGATGACGGTGCGGTCCAGGTCACGCGCGATGGCGACCTTCGATGCCTTGTTGAACAGGCTGCTGTCGCCCTTGGCCACGTAATAGCCGCAGAAGGCGGAGGCCGGGCCTGCCGCGCCCGCGAACAGGATGGCCAGCATCACCATGAGACGTGTGTTCAACCGCATTGCTTGTACTCCTTCGCCGACATCGGGCCGGTCACTGCATCAAGGCACCATCATGCTGTGCCGCCGCGATGGCGACAATGAGGCAGGATGCCGGGCCGGGACAGTTCGAAAATGACAGTTCGGGCAGGGTCGAAGTGTTTTGTCGGCGGTTTCACCTATGATCCCGGTCCGCGAGACAGGAGATTCGCCTTGGCCGACCGCAGCTACCGACTGACCACCGAACTGATGTTCCTGTGCCTGCTGGCCACGTTGTGGGGCTCTTCGTACCTGTTCCTCAAGGTCGCGGTGACGGAGATTCCCCCGGTCACGCTGATCGCGGTTCGCGTGTCGATTGCCGCCCTGTTCCTGATGCTTGTCCTGTTCGCGCGGCAGGAACGCCTGCCGCGTGACCGGCTGACCTGGCAGCGGCTGCTGGTCCAGTCCTTCTTCAACAGCATCGGCGCGTGGTTGCTGGTGGCCTGGGGGCAGCAATATGTCGACAGCGCGCTGGCCAGCGTCCTGAACTCGACGTCGCCGATCTTCGTCTTCCTGATGACGTTCCTCTTCACCCGCCATGAGTCCACCAGCCTGATCCGGCTCGGCGGCGCCTTGCTGGGGGTGTTCGGCGTCGCCCTGATCATCGGTGTCGATGCGTTGCAGGGGTTGGGGCAGCAGGTGGCCGGACAGCTTGCGGCGGTGGGTGGCGCGGTGCTCTACGGCGTCGCCGCGATCTACGGCCAGCGCCGTTTCGGGCATCTGAGTGCCCCCGTCACTGCCGCCGGGACCATGCTCTGGGCGAGCATCATCCTGGTGCCGCTCAGCCTGCTGATCGATCGCCCGTGGGAATTGCGGCCATCCGTGGAGGCGCTGGCGGCGGCGGGCATGCTGGGGCTGTTCTGCACCGGCATCGCGCTGCTGCTCTATTTCCGCCTGCTGCGGACCCTGGGCAGTCTCGGCACCGCCAGCCAGGCATACCTGCGGGCCGGCATCGGTGTCGGGCTGGGCATGATCTTCCTGGGGGAGGAAATCTCGCTGACCGTCGGTTTCGGCCTTGTTGCGGCGATCATGGGCGTTGCCGCGATCAACCTGCCGCCGTCGCTGCTGAAGTGGCGGACTGCCTGAGACACTGGTGGCGCGTCAGGGTGCCACGGCACTCACCATGACCGACAGGCCGAGCAGCAGGATCGCGACCTGGAACACCTGCCGGAACCGCCGCTCCGGCAGCAGGCGTCGGATGCGCCGCCCGACCATCATCCCGGCCAGCGCCGCCGGGACCCCGATGGCGGACAGGATGCCGAGATCGGCGGTCAGCAGGCCATCGCTGCCAAGCCCCGCCATCAGGGCCAGGGTCGAGACGGTGAACAGGATGCCAAGGGCCTGCACCAGCCGGTCCCGTGGCAGCGCCAGTGCCTGCAGGTACATCACGCCCGGGACCACGAAGGATCCGGTCAGGCCGGTCAGCACGCCATTCAGCGCCCCGACCAGCGGCCCGGCCAGGGGTTCGCGCCGTTCCGCGACGCGCAGCTTCCAGCCCGCCAGTCCGCTCAGGCCATGCAGCACCAGCAGCAGCCCCAGCAGTAGGACGAGCAGGCCGGGATCGAAACCGGTCCCGACGCGCAGTCCGGCCAGGGTGCCGATGGCGGCGCAGAGCAGGAACGGCCAGAGCCGTCGCAGCAGCGCGCGCAGCCGTCCGCCTTCGACGGCCTGCCAGATGTTGGTGATCAGGGACGGCAGCAACAACAGCGCCATTGCGTCGAACAGCCCGCCCGCCAGGGTCAGCAGCGCCAGCGCGATGGTCGGCAGTCCGAAGCCCACCACGCCCTTTGCCAGTCCCGCGACCAGGAATGTCGCGATGACGATTGCGGTCAGTCCGGGGTCCAGGTTCACGTCCGGGTTCACCCTACTTGCTGGTCATGATCCAGACGCCGTCCCAGTCGTCGCCCGGCGGCGCGGCCTTCATCAGGGCGCAGCGCTCGATGTAGGTATTGGCCAGCTTGTCGGAATCATTGGCCTTCAGCGCTTCCTCGAAATAGCTGACGGCCTTGTCCCATTCCTGGTGGCGGTAGCGCTTCACGCCTTCGTTGAAGTTGCCGAGCGCGTCCATCAGGTTCGGGAACGACTTGTCGTTGTGGTAGTCGAGGCATTCGAACACGCCGACGGGCTGGGTCTTGCCCTTCACCACCACCTTGTCGATGTCGCGCAGGCGGTACACGCCCTTCAGCTTCGCCACCGTGTATTCCGACAGCAGGATGCGGGCATTGTACTGCTTGCAGGCACTTTCCAGCCGGGCGGCGAGGTTCACGCCGTCCCCGATCATGGTGTAGTCCATGCGCTTCTTGGAGCCGATGTTGCCGGCGACGATGGAGCCGGTGTTCAGGCCCAGCCCCATGTCCACTTCCATGTCGCCGCGCGCCGTGCGCTCCACGTTCCATTCCCACAGGCGCGAGATCATGTTGATGCCGGCGCGCAGGCCGCGATCCTCGTCATCCTCGTGCGGCACGGGGATGCCGAAGGCGGCCATGATGGCATCGCCGATGAACTTGTCGAGCATGCCGCCCTGTTCGGAAATGCAATCGACCATCAGCTCGAAATAGTCGTTCAGCAGGGCCACCGTGCCCTGTGCACCAAGTGATTCGGTGATGGTGGTGAAGCCGCGCACGTCCGAGAACAGCACGGTCGCGACCGTATCCTTGCCGCCCAGGATCTCCTCCTGGTTGCCGCCCTTCAGCATCTGGTCGGCCAGGCCGGGGTCCATGTAGCGCGACAGGGTGGACTTCACGCGCTTCTCGTTGGAGATGTCCTCCATCATGATCAGGGTGCCGAGCGGCTTCCCGTCGCCGGAGGTCAGCGGCAGGACGTTGACGTTGGCGGAGACCTTTTCCTCGCCGAAGGCCAGTTCCGCATCGACGGAGGTATCGCCCTCCCGGCTTTCCTCCACCCGCGCGATCTTTTCCAGCAGCCAGGCATTGGCCTCGCCGAAGACATCCGATGCCTTCTGGCCGATCACGTCCTTGGCCAGCGTGCGCATGATCCGCGCGCCGGCGGCGTTGCAGGTCTTGGCCTCGTGTTCCTCGTCGAAGGTGACAACGCCGTTCGACATGGATTGCAGCATGCTCTCGTTGTAGTTCTTCATCGCCTGGATATCGCCGAACAGCTTGGCATTCTCCAGGCCGATGGCGATCTGCGCGGTGAAGGCCTTCAGGCGGCTCTCGTCCTCTTCGGAGAACGGACCGCCGCGCTTGTTCAGCGCCTGGGTCACGCCGATCACCTTGCCGGCCTTGTTCACCACCGGCACGCAGAGGATCGACCGCGTGAAGAACCCGGTCTGCTTGTCGAAGCCCGGGTTGAACCGCAGGTCGGCGTAGGCATAGGGGATATTGACCGTGTCCCCGGACACGAACACCGCGCCGGCGATGCCGAGGTGGTTCGGCAGGCGGATCTCGACCGAATCCAGACCTTCGCCCACGTGGCTGAACAACTCGTTGGTCTTCTCGTCGTTGATGAACAGGGTGGACCGTTCGGCATCCAGCATCCGGGTGGCTTCGGACATCACCCTTTGCAGCAGCCGGGTCAGTTCCAGTTCGGAGGTCATGTCGGACACGACGTTCAGGAACTCGATCTCGCGCTTGCAGGTGCTCTCCATGCGCTCCACCAGCTGCATGGATTGCAGGGTGATGGCGCACTGGGTGGTCATGCCCTCCAGCACCGCCATGTCCAGGTCGGCGAATTCGCCCTCGGCCTTGTTGAGCACCTGGGCGACGCCGATCACCTCGCCCTTCGCGTTCTTGACGGGCGCGCAGAGGATCGACTGGGTGACGAAGCCGGTTTCCTTGTCCACGTCCGAATTGAACCGTTCATCCTTGTAGGCGTCATGCACGATCTCGCCGACGCCGGAATGGAACACCGCACCGGCGATGCCCGCATTGTCCAGGATGCGGATTTCATGGGTGCGGATACCCTGGGCCACGCGCGAGTAGAGCTCGCCGGTGGAACTGTCGTGCAGGAACAGGGTGCCGCGTTCGGCGCGGGTTTCCTTCACCGCGACGGTGATCAGGGTGTCGAGAACGGCATCCAGCGTGTCCAGCGCCGCAACCTGGCGCGACACGTCGAGCAGCATCTGCAGGTGCCGCAGGTGCTCCGACTGGGACATGCCGTCGTTCTTCTTCCCCGCCGCCTGGGTGGTCCTGGCCGGGCTGTCATACATGCTGCTTCTCCTCCAGCCGATCACGCAGCTTCTGGATGGTTGTCCGCAACTGGTTCAGTTCGTTGAGCTGCAGGCGCTTGCTTTCCTGCAGGTTCTCGCGCTGTACCGCACGCAACTCATCCATCTCATCGCGCAGCGCCTGTACTGTATCATGCAATTGCCGGTTCTCGGCGGCCATTTCGCGCTTCACCCGCTGCACCGCGGCCTCGCCTGCCATCCTGGTCTCGTCCATCCCGTCGCCCCGGGCTTGCGCCATGGGCTTCAGGCCCCCTATTTCTCCCGCGCACCCCCTGCCCGCGGCCTGCACCAGCCGCTGGGTCTCGACGCGCTGTTCCTCCAGGGTGTCGCGCAGGGCCTGGGCGGTGTCCTTCAATTGCTGGATTTCCGCCGCGGCGGCCTGCTTCTCCGCCTGCACCAGCCGCTGGGTCTCGCTCATCTGCTCGGTCAGGCGATCGCGCAGGGACTGGGTCGTGTTCTTCAGCTCGTGGATTTCGGCGGCGGCGGCCTGTTTCTCTGCCTGGATCAGCCGCTGGGTTTCCATGCGCTGCGCTTCCAGCGTGTCGCGCAGGGCCTGGGCGGTTTCCTTCAGCTGCTGGATCTCGGTCGCCGCGCCCAGCCGTTCGGCCTGCACCAGCCGCCCGGTTTCCAGCCGCTGCGCCTCCACGCTGTCGCGCAGGGCCTGGGTGGTGTCCTTCAGTTCCCTGATCTCTGCCGCGGCACCCTGCCGTTCGGCCTGCACCAGCCGCTGGGTCTCGACGCGTTGCGACTCCAGCGTATCGCGCAGGGCCTGGGTGGTGTCCTTCAGCTGCTGGATTTCCGCGGATGCCGCCTGCTTTTCCTGCTGCACCAGCCGGGCGCTGCGGCTGCGCTCGTTCTCCATCTCCTCGCGCAGGGCCTGCGCCGTGGCCTTCAGCGTCCGGATCTCCGCCTGGGACGCGACTTCGGCCTGCTGAACCTTCCGCCGTGTTTCACGGTCCTTCTCGTCCAGCGCATCGCGCATCGCCTGGATGCCGCGCTGCAACTGGCGAAGCTCAGCATTCTGATCGAGAGTCTCAACTGCCATTCTGACCTGTCTCGCTGTCCTGCAGACAGCCTATCAGCCTGATTGATAACGGAACCCTAGCGGATTTGGCAGCGCAGCGGTAGAGGCACGCTCCGGGGCTGGGATCACGTGAAACGGTCATGCTTAGGAATTAGGCAGTGACCCAAAAATGGGCTGGGCTCTGTGTCTTTCTCCTGCATGCTCACGTCTGCGCAACAA
>CAJYBQ010000132.1 GCA_913064755.1 uncultured Alphaproteobacteria bacterium | reverse complement strand
CGACCGCGCCGGGAGATCGTTGTTCGCGGAGGCGACTACGGCTAGTCTGCGTCCCTGCTTCACATCGGCAACGTTCTGTGGGTGTTCACTCACGATCTGCCGCAGAACCTGCTGGGTCGCGCCAGCGCCTCCAAGAAGGGATTCTTCGAGGCCCTCAGCCAGTTGTGGCGCAATTCCTGGCGTCCCGAAGTCCGCGATCCGGATCGCTACAACAGCACCAACGTTCAGGTTCATGCCTCGTCCACCGGCGGCGCGTCCTCGTTCCTGCAGGACATTCCGGTCATTCTCGACAAGCACCAGACGGCCCAGCTCGGCCCGGAGATGATCTTCGGCGAGCTTGCTGCACTGGGGCGTATCCCGCGCACCGCGACCGTTTTCGCCGAAACCGAATCGCGCGTGCTGGAAATTCGCTGGCAGGGCCTGCGGGAGCTGCGGCGGTTCGACAATACCTGGCGCACCAAGATCGATGCGGCCTATCGCAAGAACGCGCTGGGCAATGCACTTTCCGAATCGCCGATGTTCAAGCATCTGTCGCCGGAGCAGCTGAAGCAGGTCGCGGACCGCACGCTGTTCGAGACGCACGGTGCCTTCGACTGGCACACCAGCTACAAGCGCATGCTCGCCCAGGGGCGGGAAATGGAGCATGGCACGCCGATCGCCAACCAGGGCGACTACCCGGACGGCATCCTTATGGTGCGTGCCGGTTTTGCCCGCGTTTCCACCAAGCTCGGCAACGGCGAGCGGACGCTGACGTATCTCGGTGCCGGTGACTTCTTCGGGCTCGAGGAGCTCTATCATGCCTGGAAGAACAACGACCCGGACATGGTGTTCCAGAGTTCCCTGACCGCCCTCGGCTACGTCGACCTGCTGCGTATCCCGCGCCAGGTGCTGGAGGAATTCGTCTTCCCGGACATGAAGGCGCCCAGCCGTAGCCTGAACGATCTCGCGGGCGAGGAAATCAGCGCCGATGCGCTGAAGGAATGGGCGGTGGGTCGCCGTTACATCAATGGTCCCCGGTCGATGCTGATCGACCTCAATCGCTGCACCCGCTGTGACGATTGCGTGCGGGCCTGTGCCTCGACGCATGGCGGCAACCCGCGCTTCGTCCGGCACGGCCAGACCTTCGATCACTGGATGGTCGCCAATGCCTGCATGCATTGCGCCGACCCGGTCTGCATGATCGGCTGCCCGACGGGTGCGATCCATCGGTCCATGCATGACGGGTCCGTGGTCATCAACGACGACACCTGCATCGGCTGTGGCACCTGCGCGGCGTCCTGTCCGTATGACAACATCCGCCTGGTGCAGGTCGCGAACCTGTCGGGCGAGCCACTGGTCGATGACGAGCACAAGCCGATCATGAAGGCGACGAAGTGTGATTTCTGCTCAACCAATCCTGGTGGCCCAGCCTGTCAGCGCGCCTGTCCGCACGATGCCCTGCGCCGTGTCGACTTCCGCGGCCCGGATCCGTTCAGGAGTCCCTATCAATGAGGTCATTGCATCGCGCCCTGATCATCTTCTGGCTGCTCGCCATCGGCGGTTTCGTGCTGGTGGCCTGGAATGCCTGGCAGACCTGGTTGCACAATGGCGAGCCGGCGATCGTGACCGGCTACACGCTGGCCGGGATATTCGTCTTCCTGGCGCTGTTCAATGTCCGCAAGCGGCTTGCCATGATTCCGCTGGGGCGTGGCGCATACTGGACCGCGGCGCATGGTGTCGCCGGCGTCTTCGCGATCGCCGTGTTCTTCGTCCACACCAACGGGGTCTTCTGGCCCGAAGGTGCCTACGAACAGCTCTTTGCCGCGCTGTTCTACCTGGTCAGCCTGTCCGGCATCCTGGGCTACTGGCTGCAGCGCATCCTGCCCAAGCGCCTGACCGACAACGGCATGGAAATCATCTGGGAGCGTATCCCGCACGAACTCTCCGACATTCGCGAGAACGCGGAGCGGATCGTGGAAGAGGCCGCTGACAAGACGGCCTCCGATACCCTCGCGCAATATTATATCGAGACACTCGCCTGGTTCTTCCGTCGTCCGCGATTCCTGTTCAGCCACTTCTTCGGTGCCCAGTCAGGACGCGCCTGGATCCGCCGCGAGTTCACGGCCATGCGTCGCTATGTCGATGACACGGAAGAAACCTACCTGCGGCAGCTCGAAGACCTGGCGCAGATCAAGAATCGTCTGGATTTCGCCTACGCGGTGAACGGTTTCCTGAAGATCTGGCTTCTTTTCCACGTGCCCCTCGCCGTCGGTATATTCCTGGTGATGATCTGGCACATCATTCTGGTCCATGTGTATCTCCTATGATTACTGACTCCGATCGCTACAGTTACCAGAAGAGCGCCTATGAACGGCCCACGTTCCCGTTTGTCTGCGGTCGTGCCTGTGAATTCGGCAAGCCGTGCAGCCGGGGCCCCAATTTCAATGGCACCTGCGGTGGAACCACCGAATGTCGTCCGTTCCGCAATGGCGACCGCTGGGAATGTCGTCGTCCGCCGAGTGCCGGTGGCCCCTGCAAGGATGGCCCGCTGCCTGACGGTACCTGCTGTCAGAGCCACCCGCCCTGCACGCCGCGGCCGTCGATGCGTCGTCGGCGTCAGCAGATATCCTGGCTCGTCGCGGCGTTCGTGATTTCAGTCATCGCCGCCTTCCTGCATTTCACGCCGGAATCATTCGTCGGCGAGAAGTCGGCGCTGTCGTCGATCATGCCAGGCGCGCTTTCCGGCGCGCATTCGAACTTCGCGCTCGAGGAAAAGGGATGCCAGGCCTGCCACGAGAACCACGGCAAGGGCGTCGTCGCCTGGGCCAATGCCTTCGTCACCAGCCAGTCCGTGGGTGACAGCTGCGTCGATTGCCACAGCTTCGGTGGCGCGGCCACGTCGCCCCACAATGCCACCTTCACGGCAGCGGCCGGTGCCGCGTTCAGCACATCGTCCCCCAGCGCCGGCATGAAGACCGATTGCGTAATGTGCCACACGGAGCACAAGGGCGAGGCCGCGAACATCGCCACGAGGAAGGACGCGCAGTGCAACAGCTGCCACACGGAATCGATCAAGGCCTTCGGCAAGGATCACCCGGCATTCGGTGACCGCTATCCGCATGACCGTCGTCCGGCCATCGCGTTCGACCATGTCAGTCACTTCTCCAAGCATTTCCCCGAGAAGCTGCCTGCGGGCGAAACCCGCGGCTGCGTCGACTGCCACCAGATCGAGAAGGCCGGTCTGACCGTGCCGCCGGGCAGTTTCGAGCAGAATTGCTCGTCCTGTCACCTGGGCGGCATCGTCGATCGCAAGCTCGCGATCCTGAACGTGCCCTACATGGAAGAAGATCCGTTCGATGCGGACGCGGTCGCGGAATTCTGCGCCCCGACACCGGAAGAGGTCGAACTGCTGCGCGAGGCCGCGCAGTCCGGCGAGCTCGAGGCGCTGGAGCCGGACGAGTTCTTCTACGAGGACAATGGCGACAACCTGCCCGCGGCCTTGGCCCTGGTGCTCGGCGTCGCCGCGGATGATCCGGACGGCTATCTCGACGTGGTCGGGACGCTTTATCCGGAACTGGCCGAATCGGGGGTCGATACCCTGATGGCGCGGCTGGAAGCCGTGCCGGGCAACCACAACATTCCGGTGATGCTCGCCGGTCTGGACGGCGAACTGCTGCGGCAGGCCGCCTGTGCCTGGATGCAGAAGGTCGAGTACGAATCGCCCAGCGACGTGCAGGGCGGTGGCTGGTCGTCGGACGGGCTTTCCGTCATGTACCAGCCGAATGGCCATGCCGATCCGGTCGCAAGGGCCTGGTTCGACTTCGCCATCAATGCGGAGCGCGATGCCGTTGCGGCAGACGCCGATGAGATCGTGGTCGAACAGGCCGCGGCGCTCAGCGGGCTGCTGACGTCGGACTCGGGCCTCGGCAATTGCACGAAGTGTCACGCTGTGACCGAAATCACCGACACGAAAGCCGATACGGAAGAGACTGCAAGCGGCTTGATGGTGGAATGGGGTTATCAACCGGTGAATGATCGGCCCTATGTCAAATACGACCACAAGCCACACGTAAATCTGCTGGGGCCGGGTACGCTCTGTGCAACCTGTCACAAGCAGAATCCCGAAGCTGCGTTCGCCGCGTCATACAAGCAGAACGACGCAACGAACTTTGCTCCTGGCTTCCTGCCGGTTGCGCAGGAAACCTGCTCTCAGTGTCATACTGCAGGCAGGGTCAAGCAGGACTGTCAGCTTTGTCATGAGTACCACCTGGAGCCGGGGTTCAATCGCACGATGGGTTTTCAACACCAGGCCCAGACTGTGAAAGAAACCGGTAGGGAAGGAGGTTGAGGATGTTGGACGCGTTTGGGGGCCAGCGTGGAAACACGCAGTTGGCCCGTCTATTTCTATCACTGATCGCAGCCGTGCTGTTTCTTGGCATGTCAACGCAGGTTGACGCCCAGGAAGCCAGCGAAGCGGATGTGGCGCATACGGAGATCTTCTCTGAAGAAGTGTTCCCGAGTGCCTCGAAATGTGCGGCATGCCATGAGGAGATCTACAAGGAGTGGTCGTCTTCGAACCACGCCTATGCGTCGATCTCCCCCATGTTCCACAAGTTCGAACAGGCGATCACCAATCTCACGCAGGGTACCATCGGCACATTCTGTGTCCGGTGCCATCAGAGTGTGGGCACCACGCTTGGCGAAAGCCGCGCAGCGCCGCTCTGGGAACGCAGCCAGGTTTCGCGTGAAGGTATCACGTGCATCACCTGTCACCGCGTGAAGGACACCTATGCCAAGGCCAACGGCGAACGCCGTATCGAGCCGGGCAAGATCTATTCGCCGGTCTACACGAACTCCGATGGCGAAGGCCTGAAGAAGGTTCTGGAAGACAAGAGCTACTACCGCGTTGCGACCAACGAGGAAGAGCGCGGCAACCAGATCCACACCGAGGTGGTCAAGTTCACGCAGATTTCGAAGTCGGAATTCTGTGTCAGCTGCCACCAGGTTGCGGTGAACCTGGGCATCAAGCTCGAAGTCGTCTGGGACCAGTATCGTGACAGCCCGGCCAATGCGAAGGGCATCACCTGCCAGGAATGCCACATGGGCAAGGACCCCGGCCTGCCGAATGGCTACGCCCGTGGTCCGGCAGCGGTCGTGACCGGCACGGCAATCCATACTGGCCGTGCCCGCCACAAACATCCCTTCTCCGTGCCTGCCGACCCGCTCGCCCACATGGGCCTCTGCCCGCCCACCGCGCCGCGCGCGATCTGATCCATGGAAGAGTGGCTGCAGTTCGATTACCGCGCAGGTTGGGGCACGGAAGATTTCGAGGACAAGGTCGCCGATGGCGAGATCGAAGTCGAATTCCCCGAGGTCTGGGACAACGAGGATGACCGCTTCGAAGCCCGCGAGATCATCGACGAGAACATCGAGGGTCTGGAATACAAGCGGGAACTGCGGCGTCAGGTCATGGAGAACGGCAGCCATCTCGATGGTCCGTTCTTCGACGGCCAGCCCGTTGCCGGCAAGGACTTCGACTTCAATTACCTGATCACCAACGTCAACTCGGGTCACAACCTGCCGTCCGGCAGCCTGGGCGCCCAGCCGGAAATCTGGCTGAACGTCGCGCTGACCGATCCCGACGGCAATCGTATCTGGGAATCGGGCTACGTCGACAGCGCGGGTGACATGGCGGACCTTCATTCCGAAGATGTGCAGAGCGGCAAGATCGCCCACGATGATCAGCTGTTCAATCTTCAGACGAAGTTCCTGACGACCAACATCAAGGGCACGGATCGGGAAATGTTCCTGCCCGTCAACTTCGATGTTGATCAGCGTCCGTTCCTGCGTCAGCCGAACATCCCGACCACGGTGTTGAACCATCCCGCATTCGTGCGGATGGAAGGCCGCTCGATCCCGCCGCTTGGCGATCGGGAAGCCAAGTACTCCGTGCCGGGTGAACTGATGACCAAGCCGGGGACCTATCGTCTCTCGGTGCGGATGCGCAGCCGGGCCGAACCGATCTACTTCATGCGCTTTGTTGGCGCGACGAAGGAGATGGAGCAGTCGATGAACCAGTGGATGCTCGACATGCATCCCTACACGGTTGAGATCGAGGTCCAGTAGGATCTCGACCGGACAAGGACTTCGGGGTGGCCGGCGGGCCACCCCGGGCCCGATCGGGTGAATGAGGGCGCTCCGAACCGGAGCAGGAGGGGAAATTGAGTATTCTGAATCTCCGTCAAGTACGACGGTCTGTCGCGAGCCTCACGGCTGTCGCGGCGCTTACCGTTTTCGCCGGCACAACCTTCGCTGCCGAGGATTACAATCCAAAGATGTCGCCGGGTGCGAAGCGCGTGCAACTGCAGGATGATGCCTTCAAGGCGGATCCCGACTACGCGCATGACCCCTACGACATCGATGCACAGCTCGCCATCTACGGCGGCAAGTCGGAGGTGGTCGCGCCGCGTCCGTTGTTCGAACTTGGCCGCAAGCAGTACGTGCCTGGCCAGTTGCCGGAACCGAGCGATGTCTTCGGCGAACTGAACCCGACGAACTTTGCCGTCCAGGCCTTCGGTGACTGGCGCACGGCCGTCGCGTTCAACGATTTCGGTGACAACGAGCTGGCACAGATCGCCACGCGCCTGAACATCGACATCGACATGAAGATCACGTCGACAGAGCGTCTGCATGCCTTCATCCGGCCGATTGACAACGGCAAGGATTTCACCCGTTGCGAACTGGCCGGAAACGACAAGAACGACGGCTGCGAGGCGGAGTTCAACCTGAACCTGGAGACGCTGTTCTTCGAAGGTGATGCGGCGAACATCCTGTCCGGTATCACGGGTGAGTACTACAAGACGGACCGTCCCTTCACGTTCGGTTTCGTCCCGCTGTTCTTCCAGAACGGCCTCTGGATGGACGATGCGATCTTCGGCGGTGCTGTCTCGTTTCCGGCCATCAACTCGCCGGTGCTCGACATCACGAACATGGACTTCACGCTGTTCTACGGCTTCAACGACGTGAACAATGCCGCCATCCGCGATCTCAGCGGTGGTGTGGCCGATCACAGTGTCCAGGCCTACGGTGCCCATGCCTTCATCGAAGCGCGCGAGGGTTACCTGGAAATCGGCTACGGCATCCTCGATGCCGACCGGGGCAAGATCGGTGACCAGGACCTGCACAGCCTGGGTATTTCGTGGTCCTCCCGCTACAAGAACATCTTCTCCTACTCGCTGCGCAGCTTCATCAGCCGCCAGGCGCGTGAAGACGGTGGCCGGGATCTCGGCAACGGCATGGCCTTCCTGCTCGAAACCAGCTGGATGACCCCCAAGCCCTATACGCTGATCCCCTATGCCAACTTCTTCTTCGGCCTCAACCGTCCGCAGCCGCTGGCCAATGCAGAGGGTCTGCTGGTGAATACGGGTATCAACTTCGAGACGGACGGCCTCACCGGCTTCCCGTTCCTGGATGATACCGCCGCGGACACCTTCGGTGGTGCGGTCGGCATCCAGTACCTGTTCAACCTCGACCAGCAGCTGGTGCTCGAGGCCGCGACGGTGCAGCAGTATGGCGAACAGGCCAATATCTCCGGTGACCAGTACGCTCTCGGCGTACGCTGGCAGCTGCCGGTATCCAAGGCCTGGATCATTCGCGCCGACGCCATGTACGGCTTCCGTGGTGGCGGAGACGACGACATCGGCGGCGTCCGTTTCGAGGTGCGTCGCAAGTTCTGATCAGGGATGCCGCCTGGCGGGTTGCCTTGCAGCCCCGCCAGGCGGCATGATTTGACGGAACGGCTTTCTGAAGGGGGACAGAATGGAATTCGGACTGGTAAATACCGCTGCATTCGCCGTACTGGCGTTGCTCGGGTTCTATGTTCTCAGCCTGATCTACAACAACTTCCGCGCTGCCGGGGTCGTGGAACGCGGCGTGCAGG
>CAJYBQ010000131.1 GCA_913064755.1 uncultured Alphaproteobacteria bacterium | reverse complement strand
CCAGCATGTGGCGATGATCGCGGTAGTACGTGCTCACCTTGTCATCGGGGGTCAACGCCGCCTGGACACCGACAACGACGGCCTCCTGCCCGAGGTAGAGGTGACAGAAACCACCGATCAGGCCCATGCCGTACATCTGGCCGGCCTTTTCCTCGAAACGCCGGATCAGCAGCATTTCCCGGTAGAGTTCCAGCAATTCCTCCTTGCTGGCCTCGATCTTCGGGGGGGCGGATTTGGCGGCTGCCTTGGCAGGCGTCTTCCGTGCGCGGGTCTGCGGGGTCCTGGCCATGAGTCCTCCTCACAAGTAGGGAAACCCGCGTCGATAGCGACTTCGCTTGGTCGACACCCGGCACGCGGGCAGACATTTCGCTGCGATCAATAATGCACACCGCCGCCGTGATTGCATGAACAATCGGCGTGTTAACTCAATTTCGGTTAACAAACAAAAATCGGAAAGATGCCTGGCCGACGTCAATCCCGACCCAGGATGATGATCTCGTCCGGGCGGCTCCAGCCCAGGGTCTTCCGCACCTGCTCGTCCAGGATATCGGCATCGATGCTCGGTCCGGACAACAATCCGACACGGCGCTGCAAGGCTATACGATCCGCCTCCAGCTCCGCCAGCAGAAGCTGACGCTCCGCCGTGCGGTCCTGCAGATGTCGCGTGGCCAGCAGACCACGATCCCCCCAGGTCGCGTGAAACCCGAAATACCCGACACAGAGGGCACCGAGCACGAGGGGCAGCCATTTCGAAATTCGTGAGGAACGGTTCATCTTCGAATCGAAGCCGAAAGCGCTTCGCGGGTCAAGCAAAACAGGATCAGGCTCGACAACAAGAGGCAGATCACGCCGGGTTCCGTGATGGTCGCAGGCACCGGCGGCCGGAATTCCAGGGCATCGTCGCCGGGTCGTGGCGCGGTGCCATCACGCATGACACGGCAGGTCCGCCGGGGTGCAAGAACGCAAGGACAGGCAAGTGATATCGAAATGGCGTTGGCTGCTGCTGCAACTGTCCCGGAAGCTCTGGATCCGTGTCTCCTTCTTCTGCCTGCTGGCCATTGCCACCGCGCTGGTGTCGGCCCTGCTTGATCCGCTGGTGCCCGAACGGCTGGCGGAACGCATCGGCGCATCCGCGGTTGGCGACATCCTCAACTTCCTCGCGTCCAGCATGCTGGCCGTGACGACCTTCTCGCTCAGCGTCATGGTCTCCGCCTATTCCGCCGCCGCAACCAACGGCACACCGCGGGCAACCGCCCTGTTGATGCAGGACACCACCAGCCAGAACGTGCTCGCCACCTTCCTGGGCACATTCGTCTACGCGCTTGTCGGCATCATCGCCATGAACGCCGGTGTCTACGGCAATTCGGGCCTGGTCGCCGTCTATGGCGTGACGGTCGCCGTCATCGCGCTGATCGTGTTCACCCTGTTCCGCTGGATCGAACACCTGTCCAGCCTCGGACGGATATCCGACACCACGACACGGGTGGAGCGCGCAACCTATACCGCGATCCACAACCGCGTCGGCAACATGGCCATGGGGGGGCGTATCCTGAACGACCCTGCCAGCGACATCCCCGACGACGCACGGCCGGTCTACACGGAACTGATCGGCTATCTGCGCCACCTGGCCGCCGACCACCTGTCCGCCGCGGCAGAGTCTGCCAAGGGTGAAATCTATGTTGCCGTCCTGCCCGGCCAGTTCGTCCATCCGGCAATGCCCATCGCATACCTGAAGGGCTTTCCCGAGGACCACGACCTGAAGCCGATACGCAAGGCCTTCGAGATCGGTCGGGACCGGTCATTCGATCAGGACCCGCGCTTCGGCCTGGTCGTCCTGTCGGAGATCGCATCGAAGGCGCTGTCATCGGCCGTCAATGATTCCGGGACGGCAAAGGACATCCTGGCCCGGGCCATTCGCCTGTTGCTGGTCTGGGGCCAGAAGGAAGTCTCGGCCGAGGCGCCGGAGCCGCGCTTCCCCAGGGTCTGGATTCCGCCGCTGCTGATCGCCGATCTGTTCAACGACATGTTCATTCCGATCGCGCGCGATGGTGCCAGCCACGTGGACATCCACATCGCCCTGCAGAACGGCCTCGGCGCCCTCTATGCCTCCGACCATCCAGACCTGCGCTCCGAGGCGAAGCGACACTCGGAACTGGCCATGGAACGCGCGCGCAAGTCGCTGCAGCTGACGGACGAGATCGAACGCGTGGAGCGACTGGCCGCGAACCTGCGCGAGACCCGGGCCTACCGGTCCTGACGGCCAGCCCTCCCCCGGCAACCTGTACCTGCCGCAACAGAAAAGGGGCCCGACACGTGGTGCCGGACCCCTTCATCCTGGTCTGATCGGTCGAAGGATCAGTCGCGACGACGACGCGGCCGGTCGCCGCCCCGACCACCGCCACCGCTGCGTTCCCGCTGCGGCAGGGGCTCGACGCCCTCGATCTCCTCACCGGTCTCCTGGTTCACGTAGCGCATGGACAGGCGAACCTTGCCACGGTCATCCACGTCCAGCAGCTTGACCCAGACTTCGTCGCCTTCGTTGGCAACGTCCGTCACCTTCTCGGTGCGGCCGTCCTTCAGCTCGGAAATGTGGACCAGCCCGTCGCGCGGGCCGAAGAAGTTGATGAAGGCACCAAAGTCCATGGTCTTGACGACCTTGCCCTTGTAGATGGCACCGACTTCCGGCTCCGCCGTGATCGACTTGATCCAGTTGATGGCCTTCTCGGCGGCTTCGCTGTTCGACGAGGCAACCTTGATGGAACCGTCATCATCGATGTCGATCTTGCAGCCGGTCTGCTCCGTGATCTCGCGTATCACCTTGCCGCCGGTACCGATGACATCGCGGATCTTGTCGGTCGGGACCTTGATCAGCGTGATGCGCGGTGCGGTGTCACGCAGTTCCTCACGTTCCGACGTGATGGCGCTGGCCATCTTGCCGAGGATGTGGTTGCGGCCATCGTGTGCCTGCGCCAGGGCGATCTTCATGATCTCCTCGGTAATGCCGGCAATCTTGATGTCCATCTGCAGCGACGTGACACCGGCCTCGGTGCCCGCGACCTTGAAGTCCATGTCGCCCAGGTGATCCTCATCGCCGATGATGTCTGACAGGACGGCGAATTCCTCGCCCTCCAGGATCAGGCCCATGGCAATGCCCGCGACCGGACGGCGCAGCGGAACGCCCGCATCCATCATGGCCAGCGACGAACCGCAGACCGTCGCCATGGACGAGGAGCCGTTGGCTTCAGTCACTTCCGACACGATACGGATCGTGTAGGGGAACTCATCCTTGGCAGGCATCAGCGGGTGCAGGGCACGCCACGCCAGCTTGCCATGGCCGATCTCGCGACGGCCCGGACCCATGCGGAAACTGGTCTCGCCGACCGAGTACGGCGGGAAGTTGTAATGCAGCATGAAGTGCTGACGGCTCTCACCGACCAGCGCGTCGATGATCTGCTCGTCCTGGCCGGTACCAAGGGTGGTCACGACCAGGGCCTGGGTCTCGCCGCGGGTGAACAGGGCGGAGCCATGTGCACGCGGCAGGATGCCGCTCTCGCATTCGATCGGGCGCACCGTCTTGGTGTCACGACCGGCGATACGGTAGCCGGTGTCCAGGATCGAGCGGCGCACCGTGTTCTTCTCCAGCGCCTTGAAGGCCGAAGCGACGGCCATGCCGCCTTCTTCATGATCGCCAAGCGCGGCCATCACCTTCGCCTTGGCGGCGGATACGGCTTCCTGGCGCGGGGCCTTCACCTTGATGGTGTAGGCTTCGGCCAGGTCGGCACGGGCAATCTCGGCAACCTGGGCGGCCAGGGCTTCGGAATACAGCGGTGCCGGCTCGGCCCACGGCTCCTTCGCCGCGGTTTCGGCCAGGTCGATGATCGCGTCGATCACCGGCTGGAAGGCCTTGTGCCCGAAGGTCACGGCGCCCAGCATTTCCTCTTCCGACAGCTCGTCAGCCTCGGATTCCACCATCATCACGGCGTCCTGCGTGCCGGCGACGACCAGGTCCAGCTTGGTATCGGCCATCTGTTCCAGCGTCGGGTTCAGCACGTATTCGCCATTGGCGAAGCCGACCCGGCAGGCACCCAGCGGACCCATGAAGGGCAGGCCGGAAATCGTCAGCGCGGCGGAGGCACCGACCAGGGCAACGATATCGGGATCGTTCTCGAGGTCGTGCTGCAGCACCGTGCAGATGATCTGCGTGTCATTCTTGAAGCCATCGGCGAACAGCGGACGGACCGGGCGGTCGATCAGGCGGCAGGTCAGCGTCTCGGCATCGGACGGACGGGCCTCGCGCTTGAAGAAGCCACCGGGGATCTTGCCCGCGGCAAAGGCCTTCTCCTGGTAGTTCACGGTCAGGGGAAAGAAATCCTGGCCTTCCTTGGCGGTCTTGCTGCCCACGACGGTGCAGAGCACCATGGTCTCACCATAGGTGGCCATGACGGCACCCGTCGCCTGGCGCGCAACCTTGCCCGTTTCCAGCACGAGCTTGCGCCCGCCCCAGTCGAGTTCCTTGCGGTGTATATCAAACATCTTCTCTTAAACCTTCCTGCGACGGACCAACCCGCCGCACAAATGACAGCAGGCGAACCGGACCCGTGCCCGATCCGCCATCAATCTGTCCCGCTTGTCCGACCGCCATTGGTCGAACGGCCACGATCAGCGACGCAGGCCGAGTCGTGAGATGAGATCCCGGTAACGGGCATCGTCCTTGTTCTTCAGGTAGTCGAGAAGCGACCGCCGCTGGCTGACCATGGTCAGAAGACCGCGGCGCGAGTGGTTGTCCTTCTTGTGGGCCTTGAAATGGTCCGTCAGGGTCACGATCCGCTGAGTCAGGATAGCGACCTGCACTTCGGGGGAACCGGTGTCCCCTTCACCACGGCCATATTCGGCAATAAGCTCGGCTTTGCGCTCGGGCGTAATCGACATCGGGTACCTCCATCAAGTCATGTTGACCGGGCATATCCGGTCAGAAATTGAACACACGTATCGGCTCAACCCACTCGGCCCGATATCGGGCCAACGCCACAGGCCGTTGATCATGCATGGCGCAAATGAGTTCATCATCGCGGTACGTGAAATTCAGCACCCTGACAGCCTGACCATGCTTCATACGGTCAGCCTGTTCGCCTGTCACGGCCAGGGCCGGGATGTCGTCCAGCGCGGTCTCGACAGGTTTCAGGGCCTCAAGGCCGCTGCGCTTATGGCACAGGCCCTCAAAGGTTTCCAGCGAAATTGAACCGGCCTCGGTGAAGCCGCCAACCGCGGTCCGGCGGATCGAACTCGCATGTGCGGGAATACCCAGAACCCCGCCGATATCGCGGGCCAGCGACCGGACATAGGTGCCCTTGCCACAGACCATCTCCATCTCGGCATTGTCGGCATCCGTCATGCCGAGGAATTCGAGGCTTTCCACGTGAACCTCGCGGGCCTTCATCTCCGGCGGACGCCCGTCCCGGGCCAGGTCATAGGCCCGCTGTCCGTCGATCTTGATCGCCGAAAAGGCCGGTGGCACCTGCGCGATATCGCCGGTGAAACGGTCCAGCATAGCCCTGATCTGATCCGCGTCCGGTCGCGCATCACTCTCCGCAACGACCTCCCCTTCCCCGTCATCGGTGGTCGTGGAGGCGCCGACGCGGATGTGGAAGCGATAGGTCTTCGAGGCATCGGTCAGGAAATTGATGCATTTCGTGGCCTCGCCGAAGGCGATGGGTAGGATGCCGCTGGCGAGCGGGTCCAGCGTGCCCGCATGCCCGGCCTTCTGCGCGTTCAACAGGCGGCGGCACTTGTTGACCGCATCCGTTGATGTCGGGCCGACCGGCTTGTCCAGCACCAGCCAGCCGCTGACATGATCGCCGCGACGCCTACGCCCCATTGTCGGCCTTCGGATCTTCGCGGACATCCGACCGTGCCTGCCTGGCCTTCAGCCTGCGCTCGTCATCCGCGCGGGCGGCACGCATCACGGCGTCGATGTGGCTGGCATTGTCGAACGACCTGTCGCGATGGAACGTCAGGCGCGGCGCATACTTCATGTGCACGGACCGGGCAATCCGACCCGAGAGATAGCTGGTGGACCGGTTCAGCCCGGCCAGCACGCCTTCGACATCCTGCCCGCCCAGCGGCTCCACGTAGGCAGTGGCATTGCGCATGTCGGGAGAAACCGTCACTTCGGTCACCGTGATCGATCGGCCGGACACATCCGGGTCACGAATCTCGTCGCGCTGCAGGATTTCCGACAGGGCATGCCGGATCAGTTCACCGACACGCAGCTGCCGCGTCCCCGGTGCATCACCAGCAACATTCTTTCGCTTGGCCATATGATACCTGTCCAATCCCCGGGACCAGTCACCGGGAAGGTTGGGCCTGGCGGGAAGTACGGGAAGGCCTGCATGGCCTTCCCGCGATCAACCGCATCAGAGCGAGCGGGCGATTTCCTCGATCTGGTAGACCTCGATCTGGTCCTTTTCCTGGATATCCTGGTGATTGGCAAACGACATGCCGCACTCGGATCCCTGCCGGACTTCCGCCACGTCTTCCTTGAAGTGCTTCAGTGAGGCGATCTTGCCTTCATGCAGCACGATCCCGTCGCGAAGCTGGCGATAACCGGCACCCTTCTTGACGACGCCTTCGATGACCAGGCAACCGGCGATCTTGCCGACCTTGGTGATATTGAAGACCTCGCGCACTTCCGCCGTGCCCAGGGTGATTTCCCTGGCTTCGGGCGCAAGCATGCCACTCATCATCGCCTTCAGGTCATCGGTCAGTTCGTAGATGACGTTGTAATAGCGAATGTCGACGCCATCGCGCTCGGCCGCTTCACGGGCCTGGCGGTTCGGGCGGGAATTGAAGCCGAAGATCACGGCACCGGCCGACTTGGCCAGCGTGACGTCGGTTTCGGTGATGCCACCCACGCCGGCGTGCAGGATGCGCGCCTTGACCTCGTCGGTCGAAAGCTTGTCGGCCGAATTGATGATCGCCTCGACAGAGCCCTGCACATCGCCCTTGACCAGGATCGGCACTTCCGCCGCCAGGCCTTCCTTGATGGCAGAAAGCATCTGCTCCAGCGTGCCCCGGCCAGCCTGCGTGGCCAGCTGTTCGCGGGTACGACGGGCGCGGAACTCGGCAACCTCGCGGGCCTTGCCCTCGTCCTCGACGACCGTGAACTCGTCACCGGCTTCCGGTGCGCCGTTGAAGCCCAGGACCTCGACCGGCTGTGCCGGCAGGGCTTCCTTGATGCGGTTGCCCTGATCGTCGATCAGCGCCCGCACACGGCCCCAAGTGGCGCCACAGACAAAGATGTCACCGGTCCTGAGCGTACCGCCCTGCAGGAGCACGGTCGCGACGGCGCCGCGGCCCTGTTCCAGCTGCGCCTCGACAACCGAACCATTGGCGGCCCCATCCGGGTTCGCCTTCAGTTCCAGCAGTTCGGACTGCAGCAGGCTGGCGGCGATCAACTTGTCGAGGTTCGTCCCCTCCAGGCCCGAGATCTCGACCGCCAGATCCTCGCCGCCCATCGCCCCGACGCCGTGATGCACTTGGCGGCCGAAAGCCACGTGGATCGCTCGATCGACGGCCCGGCCGACTTCATCGACACAAATATCGTCGGCACTTACCAGATGCTGGAAGCGGCCAGGGCCTACTGGACAGGATGTGACGCGGCGGCCAAGGCGGCCTTCCGCTTTCATCACATCTCGACCGATGAGGTTTACGGCTCGCTGGGCGCTGAAGGGTTCTTCGTCGAAGACACGCCCTACAGCCCGCGCTCGCCCTATTCCGCATCCAAAGCCGCTTCGGACCATCTCGCGCGGGCATGGTGCGAACCCTACGGCCTGCCCCTCGTCGTCCCCAATGTCCCGAACAATTACGGGCCGGTGCATTTCCCGCGAAAGCTGAGCCCGGTGCAGCTCTTCCACGCCTGCCTTGCCACGCC
>CAJYBQ010000130.1 GCA_913064755.1 uncultured Alphaproteobacteria bacterium | reverse complement strand
AGGGAAGGAGGCGCGTTGATCGTGACGTGCTTGCGCCCGGCGGCACCGAGGTCGGGCGGGATGTCCGTACCGGGATCCACCCTCAGCATGGGATATCGGCGCGGAAGCCTCTGCATGATCCAGTTGATATCGACCCGACCGGCGATGTCTTCCACGCTCTCCAGACCGGTTTCCGTCATCTGTCCGTCCCCTTCTTCGTGGTCAGCCGTCTTATCGCGGCCAGCTGGCGCCAGAATTCACGCACCGGGATCGCCGGCTGCCCCAGGACCGCGGCGCCATCCGGTTGATCGTTCATCACACCCGACAATGCCCCGACCTTCACACCATTGCCGATTGTCACGTGACCGGAAACACCCGACTGTCCGCCGAGCTGCACGAACTGCCCCAGCTTGCTGGAACCGGCGATGCCGACCTGCGCGACGATGATCGATCCGTCACCGATTTCCACATTGTGCGCGATCTGGACCAGATTATCGATCCAGACGTTGTTGCCGATGATCGTGTCATGGCCCGACCCGCGGGCAATGCAGACATTGGCGCCGACGTGGCAGTCATTGCCGATCAGCACCCGCCCCACCTGCGGCACGGCCACGTGTCGCTGCGGATGCGGCGCGAAGCCGAAACCGCCCGGTCCGACACGCGCACCCGCCTGCACGTGAACCCGCTCGCCCAGGATGGCCGATTCCAGCGATGCGTTGGCGTCGCTGCAGCAGCCGGCGCCGCTAACCACGCCGGGACCGATGGAGACATTGGCGCCAAGCACCACGCCATCGCCGAGCTCCGCGCCTGCACCGATCACCACGTGGGCACCGATGTTCAGGTTCTCGCCCAGCACCACGCCATCCTCGATCACCGCCGTGGCATGAACCTGCGACACGGGGGCATCACCGGGATAGAACGCCTGCGAGATCATGGCGAAGGCGAGATAGGGATGCGGCGTCGCCAGGGCGATCGTGCCTTCCGGCACCCTGTCGGCCAGGTCAGGCGCGATGACACAGAACTGCGCCGACGTCTTCTCCAGCGCCGGCAGGTACTTGCGATTGTCGAGAAAGCTCAGGCAGCCTTCACCGGCCTGCTCCAGCGGCAGGGCGTCGTTGATCGGCAGCGCCGGGTCCACGCCGTCGGGAACCTTGAACAGGCCCGTCCGCTGCGCAAGATCACCCAGCGTGAACGGCCCCAGTCGGCGATGGAAGCGTGCATCGGGCATCAGAAACCTTCAGGTCGGCCGACCTTCACAGAGGGCAGACGCTGGTTGAGTCGCTTGATGATCTCGCCCGTGATGTCCAGCGCGCCACTGGTCCAGCTGATGTTGTTGCGGTCCAGAACCAGATTGAAGCCGCGTTCGCGTTCCAGTTCCTCGATGATGCCGAGGATCTGGCCCTTCAGCACTTCGACGGCCTGTTGCTGCGTCCGACCGATGGCCTGGCGGCGATCCTGCACCATGCGCTGTGCGTCGGTGTAGCTCTTCTGCAGTTCGATCTGGCGTTGTTCGATGGCATCCGGTGACAGGATCGCGGCCTGCTGGCGCAGTTCGTCCTGGCGGGACTTGAGGGCATTGTCCTCTGACTGGATCAACTGCTGCAGGCTGTCCATGTAGCCCTTGATCTGCCCGGCGATGCTGATGGCGGCCTTGGATTCCCGCAGGATCTGCTGCGAATCGATGGTGGCGATGATCGCGGGCGGCAAGGCCTGTGCCCGCGCCGCATCGACACCGCCAAGGGTCATGACTGTTATCCAGATCGTCGCAAGCCAGATGGCACGCATCGCTTTTCCTCAATCCACAGTGTCGGTGTCAGCGCCGGTGATTCGCGCAACCACCATTTCAGCTTGTTTACAGCACAGGTTACCGACCAGCGGCAACCGATGCACATCAGAACCGCGTACCGAAGCTGAAGCGGAATGCCTCCGTCTCATCGAAATCATTGCGCAGCACGGCGCGGGAGAGGTCGAACAGCAGCGGCCCGAAGGGCGACCGCCAGGTGATGCCGACGCCAAGCGCCAGCCGTGGTGACGTGTCATCGACGACGCCGCCGTTGGCCACCACGCCAAAGGCGGTGCCGTAATCACCGAAGACACGCCCCTGCATGCCCAGCGCCTCAGGCAGTCCGAGCGGGAAGGTCAGTTCGGTCGAACCGGTGACGAAGAACTCACCACCAAGCGCATCGCGGGTTGCCACGTCACGCGGACCGATGCCGCTGGCCGCGAAGCCACGCAGCGAATCGCCACCGATGAAGAAGCGGCGATTGATCCGCACATCCTTGGCGATACCGAAGACCGCGCCACCCCGTACCGTCTGCGACAGGGTCAGTTGCTCGCCGATCGGGAAGAACTGCGTGTGGCGGGCCTGGCTCTTCAGATCGCGGACCGTGCCGCCGAAGCCCGCGAGCTCCTGACCGAAGGTCGACAGCGAACCGGACCGCGGCGTGATCGGGTCATCCGTCAGGTCAAGCTTCAGTTCGTAGCCGAGCGAACTCGTGACCGAAACGCCCTGCTGCTGCTGAATGAACAGGGACGCGGTATTGCCCACGTTCTTGATGTTGTCGCGACGCAACTGGTAGTTCAGGCTGATGCGCAGGGCCTCGGAAAGCGAGAAACCGGTGCGCAGGCGCCCGCCAGAGGTGCTCTGGTCAAACGAGGACTCGTCCTGAAAATCCAGATTGGTGTTGAAGATGTCGATACCGGCCGCGATCGGCATGCCCAGGAAATAGGGCTCCGTGAAGCTCAGGTCGATCTCCCGGCGTCGCAGCGAAAGGGAGAACGACAGGCGCAGGTCCTGGCCGCGCCCGAGCAGGTTGCGCTCCCGAATGGACACGTCACCGATCAGCGCCTCTGTGGTGGAGAAACCGGCACCGACAGACAGTTCACCCGTCGGCTGTTCCTCGACCTTGACCTTCAGCACGGCCCGGTCGGGCGAAGACCCCTGTTCCGGCGTGATGTCGTTCGTCTTGAAAAAGCCCAGGGCACGAATGCGGCGTCGAGAACGCTCGATCTTCGCGGTGTCGAAGGCATCGCCCTCGATCAACTGGACTTCGCGGCGGACCACGCGATCAAGCGTGCGGGTATTGCCCTCGATATCGACACGTTCGACGTAGACGCGCGGACCTTCGCGCACCTCGTAGGTGATATCGACAATGCGCTTCTCGCGATCGCGACGGGTGCGGGGGCGCACGTCGACGAAGGCAAAGCCCTTCCGTCCGAGCTGGAACTGGATGTCGCTGATCGACTTCTCGACCTGGGTCCCGTTGTAGACCTCGCCCGGCACGTCGGTGATGGCGGCACGCAGGGCCTTCGGGTCGACATCCTTCACGTCGGCCTTCAGGTCAATCTCGCCGAACCGGTACTGCTCGCCTTCCTCAACCGTGAAGGTGATGAAGAAGTCCTCGCGGTCGCGGGTCAGTTCGGCGACGGCTGAAACAACCCGGAAATCCACATAGCCATGCTTCAGGTAGTGCTGGCGCAGCTTGTCGCGATCCAGCGCCACGATGTCCGGGTCGTAGACGTCGGTGGATGTCAGGAAGTTCCACCAGGCGCTCTCGCTGGTGGCGATGACCGACCGCAGGTCTTCGTCATCGAAGATCTCGTTGCCGAGGAACCGGATGGCACTGATCTCGGTCGGATCGCCTTCGTTGATCTCGAAGACCAGGTTGATGCGGTTCTGCGGCAACTGGATGATCTTCGGTTCGATGGTCGCGGCAAACCGGCCGCTGGCCCGGTAGATCTGCAACATGCGCTGCACGTCGCTCTGCACCCGGGCACGGGTATAGACAACGCGGGAGCGAAGCTGGACCTCGCTCGCCAGCACGTCATCCTTCAGCAGCTTGTTGCCTTCGAAGACGAGCTGGTTGATGACCGGATTCTCGACGACCGTGACGACCAGGGAATTGCCCTGGCGGCGCAGGGTGACGTCGGCGAACAGGCCGGTGCCATAGAGTGTCTTCAGCGCACGATCGAGGCGGGAAGCGTCAAACGGGCTGCCCGGTTCCAGCTGCATGTAGGACCGGACCGTCTCGCCTTCGATCCGCTGGTTGCCTTCCACGATGATGTCCTGGATCAGCTGCGATTGCGCACCGGCAGCCACCGGCGTCAGCCAGGCAAGAACAGCAATCAGGATCAGCCATCGAGACACGCCGCGAAACCCTCTATTTCTGATCCGTCCCACCATCCGGTGTCAGGAAAACAGACCCTTCATGAAATCAACCACACCAAAACGGTCGATGTCGTTGAACGTCGCCACCAGCATCAGACCGATGACCATGGCGAAGCCCAGACGGTAGCCGATTTCCTGGGTCGCTTCACCCAGCGGACGTCCACGCACTGCTTCGACGGCATAGAACAATAGATGCCCGCCGTCCAGCATCGGGATCGGAAACAGGTTGATCAACCCGAGGCTTATCGACAGGAACGCCGCGATGTTGATCAGCGACGCCAGTCCGAACTGCGCCGCCTGGCCCGAAATCTCCGCGATGCCGGCCGGACCGCGCAGTTCCTCCACCGACCGATGGCCGGTGATCATGTCCCAGACTGCCGACAGGGTGCTGGTGGTGATCACCCAGGTCTGGCGCACCGCCTCGACCAGTGCACCGCCGGGGCCGAGTTCGCGCCAGCCGCGTTCCATGGCCCGCACACCCAGCATGCCGACCTTGCTCGGGTTGCCGAACTGGTCCTTGATCTCCACCACGCGGGGCGACGCATCAAGACTGATCTGGTTGCCGTCACGCTCCACCACCAGCGGCAACGGCCGGTCGAGGTTGAGGGAAACGATGCGGCGCAGGTCCTCGAAAGAGGCCACGTTCTCGCCGTCCGCCGACAGGATGACGTCACCGGGCTGCAAGCCGGCCTCTGCCGCCGCGCTGTCGGGCACGACCTCCGACACCATCGCCGTGGTGAAGGGCTGGCCCCAGAGCGTGAACATGCAGGCAAAGATGAAGATCGCCAGCAGGAAGTTGGCCGCGGGGCCCGCGACCACGACCGCGGCGCGTTGTGCCAGCGGCTTGTTATGGAAATTCGACGGATCGTCGTCACCGACATTCCCGGCATGATCCGGCGTGCTGGCCGCACCGCTGTCGCCCCGGAACTTCACGTATCCGCCAAACGGGATCAGGGACAGCTTCCAGCGGGTGCCATGCTTGTCGTTCCAGCCGAAGATTTCCCGTCCGAAGCCGACCGAGAAGGCTTCGATACCCACACCGCACCAGCGGGCGACGAGGTAATGCCCCATCTCGTGAATGAACACGAGCACCGTCAGGACGGCGAGGAAGGGCAGGATATAGTCTATCACGAACATGCAGTTTCCCTTTGGAAGCCCAGTGGGCCGGTCAGCCCAGCAACTCCGTTGTGCGGACGCGGGTTTCCGCGTCCAGCGCCATGATGGCGTCAATCGTATCCGGCGCGCCCGCATCAATGCGATCCAGCGCCGTTTCCACAATCCCCGCAATGCGAAGGAACCCGATCCGGCCCGCCAGGAATGCGGCGACCGTCACTTCATTGGCTGCATTCAGCACGGTCGGCGTGCCCTTGCCCGCTTCCATCGCCGCGCGCGCCAGCCGCAGGGCCGGGAAGCGCACCGGGTCCGGGGCCTCGAACGTCAGCTGTCCCATAGCGGCCAGGTCCAGCTTCTGCGACGGCGCGGCGATCCGCTCCGGCCAGGCGAGGCAGGACGCGATGGGCGTGCGCATGTCCGGGCTGCCGAGCTGTGCCAGGGTCGAGCCATCGACATATTCGACCATCGAATGGATCACCGACTGCGGATGCACCAGCACGTCGATCTGGTGATGCTGCACCGGGAACAGGTGCCAGGCCTCTATCATCTCGAGGCCCTTGTTCATCATCGTGGCCGAATCGACGGATATCTTCGCCCCCATCGACCAGTTCGGATGCGCCACGGCCTGATCCGGCGTCACGTCGGCCATCGCCTCACGCGGCATGTTGAGGAATGGCCCGCCCGATGCCGTCAGGATGATCCGTTCCACCGTCGCCGCACGATCCCGGTCGAAGACCTGGAAAATGGCGTTGTGTTCGGAATCAACCGGCAGCAGGGCCCCGCCGAAGCGGCGCACGTCGCGCATGACGATATCACCGGCACAGACCAGGCATTCCTTGTTGGCAAGGCCGACATCGGCGCCGCGCCGGACAGCGGCCAGGGTTGGTGCCAGCCCGGCCGCGCCGACAATCCCGGCCATCACGAATTCCGCCGGGCCACAGGCCGCCGCCACCAGTGCCTCGGGTCCCGCCGCGACCTCTATGTCCGTTCCCGAAAGCGCGACCTTCAGATCCGCGTAGAGATCCGGGTCGGCGATGACGGCCAGCCGCGCGCGATGCTGACGCGCCAGGCTCGCCAGTTCCGCCACGTTGCGATGTGCCGTCAGGGCATCCACCGAGAACAGGTCCGGGTGCCGGCCGATCAGGTCGAGCGTGTTGAGCCCGATCGAACCGGTCGCCCCCAGGACGGTCACGCGTTTCCGCGCCGCGGCCAGGCCCTGGGTCGCCATCCGGCGCTTCTTGGGCAGCGCGGCAATTCCAGCGGAAGCACTCATGCGAAGATTCCCGTCCAGCCAGAGAGGATGGCCACCAGCAAGGCCGCAACGGCAAGACCATCGACGCGGTCGATGACGCCGCCATGTCCGGGAATGATAGCCCCCGAATCCTTGACCCCGAAATGACGTTTCCACGCGGACTCGGCCAGATCGCCGCACTGGGCGAAGACGGAGACCAGAACGCCGCTGAAGGCCAGCAACGGGATGTCCGTGTTCATGCCCCCGCCCAACCCGACGGCGACGGATGCGACGCTGGCCAGCGCCACGCCACCAAGGACACCCGACCAGCGCTTGTTGGGACTGACACGCGGCCAGAGCCTCGGCCCCCCGAATGTCCGGCCCACGGCCAGGGCACCGATGTCACTGCCCCAGACAACGGCGAACAGCCAGATCAGCGGCCATATGCCGGGCTGCCGCAGCCAGGCGATGGCAAGCATGGTCGCCGCGATCACGAGCACGCCGACAATTGTCCAGCCCCAGCGCGCGCCCCTTGTCCCGTCGATGATGCCGGCAACCAGGGCACCAACCACGATGACGGCCAGCTGGGCCTCGACCGCTGCCCCCTGGTCGAGCAGCGCAATCGCCACCACGGCGCCGAGCATGCCGGTGGCCATGGCAAGGGGGAAACGGCCCGGCCCGTCGGCGGCCACGTCTGCCCGGCCGGTCACGCGCGCCCATTCGAAGGCGGCAACGCTGCCCATCAGCACGACCGTGATGTTGAACCAGATGCCACCGGCGATCTCGGCCAGGATGACCAGGGTACCGAGCACCAGGGCCGATGCGATGCGCGCGGGAAGCCGCAGGTCACTTTCAGCCACTGCGCCCGCCAAAGCGACGTTCTCGCTGACCAAAGCAACCCACCGCGCGCTGCAGTTCTTCGTATCCGAAGTCCGGCCAGAGCGTGTCGTCGAACACCAGTTCGGAATAGGCCGCCTGCCAGAGGAGGAAATTCGAAAGACGCTGCTCACCGCTGGTGCGGATCAGCAGGTCCGGCGCAGGCACGTCGGGATTGTCCAGATGCTGCGCGAAATGCGCCTCGTCGATCGACGTCGGGTCCAGCGTCCCCGCCGCCGCCGCCGCCGCGATCTGCCGCGCCGCCCGCACGATCTCCCCCTGCCCGCCATAGTTCAGGGCAATGATCAGGGTCAGGGCGGTATTGTCGCGCGTGGTCTCCGTCGCCTTGTCCATCAGGGCGCAGATGTCGTCCGACAGGCCCTGCCGGTCGCCGATGAAGCGCACCCGCACGCCGTTGCGATGCAGATCGGCGATCTCCCGCCGCAGGTAGAGCTTCAGCAGTTCCATGAGGTCCAGGACCTCGTCCTTCGGGGCCCCCCCGTTCTCCGACGGGAACCCGACCAGCGTAGGGTCGGAACTGCCGGCGTCCCCCGATCCCGCCACCCTGGCCCTGCCGCCACCCGC
>CAJYBQ010000129.1 GCA_913064755.1 uncultured Alphaproteobacteria bacterium | reverse complement strand
CCGCCGGGCCGAACGGGGGTACCTGGCCAACCGCACCCGCCGCGCCCGGGCCGGGGCCGTGGGCGACGGCTTGGTCAGCTGCGGGTGCGACGTGACCCACATCGGGCTCGGCCCGACGCCGATGCTGTACTTCTCCACCTACCACCTGAAGGCCGATGGCGGGATCATGGTCACCGGTTCGCACAATCCGCCCGACATGAACGGCTTCAAGATGATGCTTTCCGGCGGCGCGTTCTTCGGCCCCGACATCCAGGCCCTGGGGGAGACCGCCGCGAAGGGCGCCTTCGTCACCGACGCCGGCACCGGCAGCTATGCCGCCCGCGACATCTCCGATGCCTATACCGAGGCCGTCGCCGCCGCCTATGGCTCCACCCGCGAATTCTCCGTCGTCTGGGATTGCGGCAATGGTGCCGCCGGCGCGGTCATCAACGACGTGGTGCGCCGCCTGCCCGGTCGCCACATGCTGATCTGCGAGGAAGTCGACGGTACCTTCCCGAACCTTCATCCGGACCCGCCCTTGCGCGCCAACATGGAACAGCTTGCCAGCGCCGTGCGCGTCATCGGCGCCGATTTCGGCATCGGCTTCGACGGCGACGGTGACCGCATCGGCATCGTCGATGGCGAGGGGGAGATGCTCTACGGGGACCAGATCCTGCTGTTGCTGGCCCGCAGCGTGCTGAAGGACCATCCCGGCGCGACGATCATCGGCGACGTGAAGGCGAGCCAGATCCTGTTCGACGGCATTGCCGAGGCAGGGGGCGATCCGCTGATGTTCCGCAGCGGCCATTCGCTGATCAAGGCCAAGATGGCGGAACTGAAATGCCCGCTGGCCGGAGAGATGTCTGGCCATATCTTCTACGCCGACCGCTGGTACGGCTTCGACGATGCGCTCTATGTCTGCGTCCGCTTCCTCGACATGCTGGCCGGTTCGGACCAGTCGGTCGCACAGAGGCGCAAGGCCCTGCCGAACCTGCTCAACACCCCGGAACTGCGGTTCGACTGCGCCGACGAGCGCAAGTTCACGGTGATCGAGGAAGTGGTCGCCCGCCTGCGCGCCGCCGGAACCGAATTCTCCGACATCGATGGTGCCCGGGTGAAGAACGACGATGGCTGGTGGCTGCTGCGCGCATCCAACACCCAGCCCGTCCTGGTCGCCCGCTGCGAAGCCGCCACGCAAGCAGGCCTGGATCGGCTGAAGGCATCGCTGGTCGAACAGCTCGTCGCCTCCGGCCTGGAAGCCCCCGACGACCTCTGAGGCGGTCGGGCAGGGGTTGCCCACCGGCACCGGCCGACCGCGTGCCCGTCAGAGCATCGACGGCAGCCAGGTCGAGATGATCGGGAACGCGATCATCAGGGCGGCGTAGATCAGGCCGACCATGACGAATGCCGGGACGGCACGGAATGCCCTGTCCGGGGCTTCGTCGATCACCGCGGCCGCGGTGTAGACCCCAACGCAGACCGGTGGTGTCAGCAGCCCGAGGCCGACGAAGGCGCTGAACACCACGTAGAAGTGGATGATGTCGATGCCCAGGTGGTCGATGATGGCGATGAACACCGGGATCGTCAGGTAGATCACCGGCACCACCTCCAGGAAGGTGCCCAGCAGCAGGCAGATCACGCCGACCATCACCAGGAACGTCAGCGGCGTCGCGCCGAATTCGATGAAGAAGGCGACAAGGCTCTGCGGCGCGCGGGTGAAGGTCAGGATCACGGACAGGAACGTCGCCATGGCGATGATGGAGAAGATCACCGTGGTCATGATGGCGGTCGCCTTCAACGCGGCCAGCAGCCCGCGCAGGGTCAGTTCCCGATGCACCAGGAACCCGACGACAATGGCCCAGGCCGCCGCGACGGAGGCCGACTCGGACGGTGTCAGCAGGCCGGAATAGATGCCGCCCAGGATGATCAGGGGCGTCATCAGGCCCGGAACGGCGGCGATGAACGCCTGCCCCCGCTGGCCCCAGTTCGAACGCGGGTCACGCGGCATGCCGCGACAGGCCCACATGACGTAGACGATCAGCAGGGCCATGAAGACGAACCCGGGCAGGATCCCGGCGGCAAAGGTCTTCGATACCGGCACGTTGGTCAGGGCGCTGAAGATGATCGCCCCGTTCGACGGCGGGATCAGCGCCTCCAGCAAGCCTGCCGTCGCGGCCAGCACCACGACGAAACGCTTGGTATAGCCGCGCTCCACCATGATCGGCATCAGGATGGAGCCAACGGCGGTGATGGCCGCCAGGATGGAGCCGCAGAAGGCGGCGAAGAAGCCCATGGCCAGCACCATGGCGATGCCCAGGCCGCCCGGCAGATGCCCGACCAGCGTGATCGAAAGATGCACCAGCCGCCGCGCCACGCCAGCCTGCAGCATGACGAGTCCGGCAAAGATGAACAGCGGGATGGACAGCAGCACGTGCTTCGTCACCGCCCCGAACGACACCTGCAGCAGGGTCGTGAACGGCTGGTGCAGTTCCATGGTGGCGACCAGGCTGGAGCCGATGCCGAAGACCAGGAAGATCGGCACGGACAGGATCAGCAGGGCCAGGGCCAGAAAGGCGGCTGGCGCGATCATGATACGGAGACCTCCCCTGGTACGCGGTGTTCGTCAGGCAGGTTGCCGGTCATGTCGAGGATCTCCCGCAGCACCATTTCCAGCGCGAACAGGGCCAGGATGCCGAACCCTGTCGGGAAGGCGGCGTAGAGATACCAGAACGGGAACTGGATCTCCGTCTCCGTCATTTCCCCCAGCATCCGGAAGAACCCGGTTGCCTCGATTCCCGCGTTGCAGAAGTAGACGCCGGACACCAGGGCAATCAGGCCGACGACCAGCCGCAGCAATTGCGCCGCCCGGTCAGGCAGCAGCGTCGGCGCGACGTCCACCGAGATATGGCGACCACTGCGCAGCAGCACCCCCATGATCGGGAAGACGCACCACGGCAGCAGGAAGGGCGGCAGGTCATTCATCCAGGCATAGCCCCAGCCCGTCACATGTCGCTCCACCGCCGCCGCGAACAGGGCGATGACCGCAAAGGCGACAATGGCCATGCCGATGCCGACCGCGATCCGCTGGATCAGCGAATTGGTGCCGTAGAGCAGCCGATAGGCGTTCAGCAGCAGCTTCATGCCCCCGACCCGATCGAGGGCATGAAGACGGCCACCATCCTATTTCCGCGCCGCATAGGCCTTCAGGGCCGCAGAGACGTCCGCGTCGACTTCCTCGGCCAGCAGCGGTTCCACCCTGGACTCTTCCAGCGCGCGCAGCTTGGCGAGTTCCGCACCTTCCAGCACGCTCACCGTCGCGCCATGCTCGGCCACGAACTCCTCGTGCACCGCGGCGGAGGCCTTCATGATGTCGGAGGTGGATTCCCGGGTCAGGCGATCGCCCTCTTCGGCCAGCACCTTGCGCACGTCCTCGGGCAGGCGGTCGAGCCACGCCTGGTTGGCCATCACGTAGGCATCGGCGAAGGAAATCCACGGCAGCTGCACCGCGTTCAGATGCTCCCACCAGCTATAGGCCTTGATGGCGCCCGGCACCGTCGAGACGGTGTCGATGGTGCCGTTCTGCAGGCCGGTATAGACCTCCCGCGTCGGCATGGAGACCATCTTGCCCACGTCCAGCGCCGTCCAGCGCGCCCGGTCGGAATTGCTCAGCACGCGCGCCTTCAGTCCGGCCATGGAGGCAACGGTTTCCAGCTTGCTGGCCGACGAATAGATCGCGGCCGGGCCCACCGGGTTGTAGGCGATCACGGCGGTGCGGGTACGGGTCAGGATGTTGTCCCAGACCTCCTTGCCCTTCGGGTCCGTCTGGAAGAATCCGCGCTGGTCCTCGAAGCTGCTGAAATAGCCGGGGAAGGCGGTGACGTTGTAGTTCCGGTTGATCGGCGGAAAGCTGACGATGCCGACGACGGCACCCAGTTCGACCGATCCCGATGCCAGCGCGCCCATGATCTCGCGGATGCCGAACAGCTGCCCGGCCGGGAAGACGTCGATGCGCAGCTTGCCCTTCAGGCGCTCGTTCACCCGGTCGATGAACTTGATCGCCTGCACGGAAGCCGGATGCTGCGGCCCCCAGTGGGTGGAAAACTTCGCCACGATCTCCTCGGCGCTCGCCGCGCCGGCGCCCAGCGCCAGTACGGTTGCCAGTGCGGCCCCCCGGATCATTGCCCTCATCGCATTCTCTCCCCTTGTCTGTTCCGCTTCCCGACCCTTGCGGAAGGCGCTTGTGCTGTTTCGTGGCCCGTCATGCCTCGGGGCCTGAAGAATGGTCCCGCTCAGGGCCTGAAGAACGGCCTGTCACCCTTGATCGTGACCCGATGTCCCTTGCGTTCTTCGGGCCAGTAGTCCCAGAGCGCCCTGTGCTGGACGCAGCGGTTGTCCCACAGCGCCACGTCGTTCTCGGACCAGCGGAACCGCGTCACCATCAGCTGCTCCTCCATGTGGCGGAACAGGAAGTCGAGAAGATTGCGGCTCTCCGCCTTCGACAGTTCGTTGATCCGCGTGGTAAAGCCGGAGTTGACGTAGAGCGCCTTGCGCCCGGTTGCGGGATGGGTCCGAATCACCGGGTGCACGGCCGAGGGATAGACCTTGTCCGCATCATCGACACCGCGATCCGAATAGCGGCCGCGATAGATGTGTTCGGATTCATGGGACGCCGTCAGCCCTTCGAGAAACGACTGCATGGCGGGTGACAGGGTGTCATAGGCGCCATACATGCTGGCAAACATGGTGTCCCCGCCCGCGCTCGGCAGGATGTGCATCTGCAGCATGGTTCCCAGCGGCGGTTCGGTGTCACAGGACACGTCCGTGTGCCAGCCCTCGCCATTGGCAACCTTGGAATCCTTGTGGGCATGGATCACGAAGACCGGCGGATAGCCCTCGAGGTGGGGCGCGGCGGGATGGAAGTGCAGCGGCCCGAACATCTTGCCGATCTCCACCTGGACCTCCGGCGTCATGCGCGACTGGTCCTTGAAGAAGATGACCTGGTTCTCGTGAAACGCCCGCTCGACCTCGGCGAATTCGGCGGTGGTCAGCCCGTTGGCCAGGTCCACACCGCGGATCTCGGCACCGATGTTGGGCGATGTCCGCCGGACATCCAGGATCGCGTATCCAGTGCTCATGTCATTCATGCTGTTGCTCCTTCTGGAACACCGGCCCGGCGCAGCGCCGAACCGGTCCTTGCCTTGCCAGGGCGGGCAGTTATGCGGCCAGACAACCCGACCGGACCGGTCGCGATCGGGGCATACTCGAACCGGGCAACCCCGGACCGGCCGACGTCAGGTCGGCCAGCTTCGGACCGGTCAGCTTCAGACCGGGCGATCCCCCTGCACCGTGACGCGGAAACCGGACCGGACGTTCGGATAGTAGTCCCACATCGCGTGATGCAGCGTGCAGCGGTTGTCCCACATGGCGACCGAGTTCGGTTGCCAGCGGAACCGGCACTGGAACTGCGCCTTCTCGATGTGGTTGAACAGGAATCCCAGGATCGCATTACCTTCGTCACGCGGAAGATCGTCCACGTGGGTCGTGAAGGCCCGGTTCACGTAGAGCGCCTTGCGCCCCGTTTCGGGATGGGTGCGGACAATCGGGTGCGACGCGGCGGGATAGGCCTTGGCGGATGTATCGACACCCTGCCGACCGGCGCGGTCGCGATAGTTCGGCCCACCGTCATGGGTCGCCGTCAGCCCTTCCAGCAACTGCTTCATCGGCTGGGAAAGCGCGTCATACGCCGCGTACATGCTGGCGAACAGGGTATCGCCGCCCAGCGGGGGCAGCGTGTGCAGGCGCAGGATGCTGAGCATCGGCGGCTCGGCATCGCAGGACACGTCCGAATGCCAGCTGTCGCCTGCCGTCCGCGTCGTCTTTTCGTCCGCATGGATGACCAGGATCTCGGGATGGTCCTTCACCCCGTCGTTGTAGTCATTGGCCGCGGGGTGAATGTGCAGGTCGCCGAAGCGGCTGCCGAACGCCTTGTGGGCATCGATGCTGATGTCCTGATCGCGAAAGAACAGGACACTGTGATCCAGGAACGCCTTTCGCACGGCAGCGAATTCATCATCACCGATGCTGGCCAGATCAATTCCCGCCACTTCCGCGCCGATGATCGGCGTCAGCGGGGTAACAGTCATGCCTTGAGCCATTGCTCTTTCCTCCCCAGGAAAGCGGGCACCGATCACCTTGGCCAATCGCAAGTCCACGGCCGGATCGATGCCTGACGGCAATTAATGTACATGCATCACGTCGCGCTGTTCAAATCCGCTCTGGCAGGATGGCGGCATGACAGCCATGCGACGATCATGGCCAGAGCATCGATCTCCGCCCGAAGAACGCGACCAGGCGGCGGGCGGGAAGTCAGGCATTCAGCAGCCTTGCCGCCAGCCAGGCATGGAAGTCGCGGGTGGTGGTTTCAAGCACCGGGGTCAGGATGCCACCGTCGAACGCGGGGGAATGGCGACCAGCCTGCATGCGCTCGATCGGGCCGATGTCTTCCGCGAAGACCACCTGCCACAGCCGGGTATTCGCCTCTCTCAGGGCCGCGTGGTCGATGCCTGTCGCCGCATCCTCGCTGAAATAGCCGAGGCGGATTCGTTCCTGCGTGCGTTCCGGTCCGTCCGGCAGCAGCAGGATGCTGAACCAGTGATCCGAATGCAGGCCGAGCAGCAGGTTGGGATACAGCGCGACGTATTCACCGCGCGTCTGCCATTCGTCACCCAGCCCATCGACCTTCGCGAAGCCCTTGCCATCGGCGTCCAGGGTCGGGCGATAGACCACGCTGATCTGCCCGGCCAAACCGTCGTCGCCGACCAGCCGTTCGTGATCCTCGATCCGGGAATAGCTGTTCAGGGCCGGGTGGATGGATGGCAGGTGATAGCTTTCCAGGTAGTTCTCCACCGCCAGTTTCCAGTTGGCATTCAGTACCATGTCGAAGGTGCTGTCGTCACCGCCGCTGACGAAGGTCGCCCCGTCAAACGCCGACCAGCGCCCCATCAGCCCGGACATGGCGGTGTCGAATTCGGGGGCCTGCCCCGACAGGTCCACGAAGATGGTGCCGAACCAGACCGCCGACCTGACCTCCATCAGTCCCAGCCTTTCCGGGTCGATATCGGCATGCGTGTCGATGCCGACGCCACCGACGTGCGGCGTGCGGTCCAGCGCACCGTCCAGCCGATAGCACCATGAATGATACGGACAGCGGATGACGCGCCCTGTCCGGCCCGGCGCAAGCACCAGTTTCATGCCGCGATGGCGGCAGACGTTGTGGAACACGCGTACCGCGCCGGACCTGTCGCGCACGGCCAGCAGCGGTGTATCGGCAACGGCGAGGGGAAAGGCGGTACCGGGTCGCGGCACATCGGCATCGAAGGCCACGGCCATCCAGGCCTGCCGCAACACCGCATCGGTCTCCGCCGCCATGGTGCGGCTGTCGGTATAGACATGGTTGGGCAGGGCCGCCGTGCTGTTGCCCCTGTCGGCAACGCGTCGCAGGGTTCCGATCAACCGGTCATCAAGCGTGTTGCGCCCGCGCAGGTCATCCATCGCCACCTCCCGATCTGTCACCGCCCGGACGGGTGCCCCGCCGCGAAGCAGGACCCGACCGGGCAGATCGGCCTTCATCGCTGGATGAAGGCCTTCGGAAAGATGATCCGCCCGTGGCGGCGATCACGGAATGCTCCGCCGCGAACAAACGCTGTTTCGTCCGCGACGCCGGCACGATTGCCGGGTCGCAGTTGCTCGGCCCCGGTGGCGTCGGTCAGGTGTCGCTCACCACCACTTCCGCCCTGATCTCGTAGGCCCCCATGGCCTCGCGAACCCGCGCGGCGGCGGCTTCGCGATCCCCGCTGCCCGCGATGGTCGCCACCGCCAGGGTGCCGTGCAGCTTGTCGCTGCGCACGTCGACGTCGATGCTCACCCCCAGTTCGCTGGCCAGTGCAGCAAGCTCCCGCTCGTAGACCCGGCGGGCCGCACCCAG
>CAJYBQ010000128.1 GCA_913064755.1 uncultured Alphaproteobacteria bacterium | reverse complement strand
TCCACCGCCTCGACCGCGTGCAGCAGCATCGGCTTGCCTCCCAGGTCGGCGAGCAGCTTGTTCTCGGCGCCCATGCGTCGCGATTGTCCCCCGGCGAGCACGATGCCGGCTATGCGCGGCATCCGCTGGACGCCGCTGTCCGGTGCCGTGGCGGCCTGTCCGGGCTTCCGGTCACGCGGTGCGCCGCGTTGAACCGTGTCGATCAGCAATCCCCCGACACCCATCCCCATGACAGCCGTCGCATCGACGTCCAGCCCGGCGAGCAGCCGGTTCAGAACCCAGTCGAAACCGTTCGGCTTGGGGCTGCGCGCGCAGCCGGGCGCACCGATCACCGGAACGCCATCCAGTTCCCCGATCAGCATCAGGTTGCCGGGATCGACGGGCATGCCGTAGTGGCGGATGCTGCCACCCGCGGCGACAATGCCGGCGGGGATGACGTCGCGCCTGTCCGTGATCGCGGAGGCGGCGAAGATGATGATCGGGTTGTTGCCGGCCGCATGCTGCGTCCTGATTGCCCCGGCCAGTGCCGCCTCGTGATGGTCGACGGTGGCGATGTCGCCGACGGTGCTGCCGGCGCGATCCAGCCGCTGCTGCATGACCTCCGCTGCCTTGGCGATCACGGATGGTTTCGTTTCGGGCAGCCGTGTCGAGATGATGCCCACCCGGCAGCCGCGGAACGGCGCGACCGCGATCGCGTTGCGGGCCAGGGACTCTACCTCTGAAACCGTTGCGGCGGGGGCCGCGAAGGGAATGACCTTGATGGTGGCCAGCATCTGTCCGGCGGCCACGCTGGCCCAGGGCGGTACCGTGGCGATGGTGATGCTCTCGTGCACCGCATTCATGGCGTCGACGGTACCACGGTCGATCACGGCGACCCCGTCGGCATCCGCATAGATGTTGCATCGACCGGTGAACGGGGCATTGGCGCGGACGCCTTTCCCGGCACTGGCCAGTGCCACCCGCTGGGCGGCCGTGTCCTCGGGGATGTCGCCCGCCTCAAGGCGTGCGGCCAGAACGGTCGTGGTGCCGTTCCGGCGCAGCCACTCGACCTCGTCGGCGGACAGCACGTGACCCTTCTTCAGCCGCCGCCCGTTGACGGTCAGCCCGTGGGCCAGCCAGGCACCGGTCGCCGCGTCCAGGGGCAGGCGCGCGAAGATCACGCCGCCACTCCGCGCAGGGCGGCGGTGACCTGGGCCATGATCGACACCGCGATCTCGGCCGGTGACTTCGCGCCGATGTTCAACCCCACCGGACCATTGATCCGACCGTGACGGCTGGCATCGAACCCGGCGCTTTCCAGGCGCTGGATGCGCTTCGCGTGGGTGCCACGGGACCCGAGGGAACCGATATAGAACGCGTCCGAAGACAGGGCTGCCTGCAGCGCCGGATCATCCAGTTTCGGGTCGTGCGTCAGGGTGACGATGGCCGTCCGGTGGTCGGGTTTCAGTTCGGCCAGTGCTTCATCCGGCCAGGCATCGAGGATGCGGATATCGGGGAAGCGTTCCGGCGTGGCCCAGGCCTGGCGCGGATCGACGATGGTCACGTCATAGCCGGTCATGGCGGCCATGGGGGCCAGTGCCTGTGCAATATGCACCGCGCCGACGATGATCATGCGCAGCGGCGGATTGAAGACGTTCAGGAACACGTCGCCGCCAGATGTTTCAACCGTGCGCGGCTTGTCGGACCGGATGGCAAGCATGGCCTCGTCGGCCAGCGGGTCCCCGTCGCCGGGATGGATCAGTCGCTGCGCACCGGTGGCGAGATTGGTGGCGACGACGACGGTGCGCTGCGCCGCGCGGTCGGCCAGGAGCTGTTTCAGCAGATCGGTTTTCATGGGCTCAGTCCAGGCGCTCGACGAAGACCGAGATCTTGCCGCCGCAGGCCAGTCCGACCTCCCACGCCTCGTCATTGCTGACGCCGAAATCGAGCTGCTTCGGGGTGCCGCTGCGCATGATCTCCAGTGCTTCCGCCACCACGGCCCCTTCGACGCATCCGCCGGAAACCGAGCCGACGAAGTCGCCGTTCTCCGCGATGGCGAGCTGGCTGCCCGCGGGCCGTGGCGCCGAGCCCCAGGTCGAGACGACCGTGGCGATGGCGACCTTGCGGCCTGCTGCCTGCCAGTCCGCCGCGCTTTGCAGGATGTCGCGTGTTTCGGTGGTCATGACATTTCTCCCGACCAGTTTCGTGCCGCCTCCAGGCGGCGCGGTCCGATTTCTCCCAGCGCTTCCGCAAGCTGGGACAGGCTTTCCAGATTATGTACCGGCCTAAAGTCATCTACATGGGGCAATATCGCCCGAATGCCACGGGCCTTGGGCTGGAAACCGTCGAACCGCAGCAGCGGATTGAGCCAGATCAGTCGGCGGCAGGACTTGTGCAACCGCTCCATCTCCAGTTGCAGGCCATCGCCCGCATCGCGGTCGAGGCCATCCGTGATCATCAGCACCACGGCCCCCTGGCCGAGCACGCGGCGGGACCAGAACTTGTTGAACTCCGCCAGGGTGGCACCGATCCGCGTGCCGCCCGACCAGTCCTGGACCTGGTCGCCGATGCGTTCCAGCGCCACGTCGATGTCACGGTGGCGCAGATGGCGGGTGATATTCGACAGGCGGGTGCCGAAGAGGAAGCTGTGGACCCGGTCGCGGTCGCTGGTCATCGCGTGCATGAAATGCAGCATCATGCGGCTGTAGCGTTCCATGGAACCGGAGATGTCGCACAGGACCACCAGTGGCGGATGCCGCTCCACCCGCGCGCGATGTTCCAGCGTGACCACGTCGCCGCCGGACTTCAGGGTGGCGCGGAAACTGCGGCGCATGTCGACACGGTTGCCATTCGGGCTGGGACGGAACCGGCGGGTCTTCACGGACATGATGGGCAGACGCATGCGTGCCATGGCGCGCCTGGCCTCCTCCATCTCCGTGTTCGTCATGTCCTCGAAATCGCGGGTCTGCAGCTTTTCCTCGTCGGAAACGGTCAGGGTCGCGTCGATCTCGATTTCCTGCTCGCCGCTGTCTGGCAGTTCCTGGCGTGATTGCGGGGCCAGGGCCTCGGCGATCCGGCGCATGGTCTTCTTGCGCTCTGCCTCGTCCGCCCCGTCGATGTCGGGCCGGACTTCGGGCAGCAGCAGCGACATCATCTTCTCGAGCAGCTGCGGGTCGCGCCAGAAGATGTGAAACGCCTGGTCGAACAGTTCCTGCTGGTCGCGGCGGTTCACCAGGACCGAATGCAGAGTCCAGTAGAAGTCACTGCGCTGCCGCAGGCCGGATGTCTGCACCGCGCGGATCGCATCCAGCGTCTTGCCCGGCCCGACGGGCAGGCCGGCCACACGCAGGGCGCGGGCAAAGTGCATGATGTTTTCCACCAGCCGCCCACCCTCCGGCGGGGCCTCCGGTGTTCCGCCGGTCGGCATGCCCGGCGATCCGGGCGGTATGGGCGCGGTCCCGAACATCAGCCCGCCACGGCCTCTGCCTTCACCTGCTGCAGGATGCGCGCGGCTTCGCTGCCCTGCATCTTCACGATATCGTCCTGGTATTTCAGGATGACGCCGAGCGTGTTGTTGATCGTGTCCGGATCCAGGACGACGACGTCAAGCTCCGTCAGTGCCCGCGTCCAGTCGATGGTTTCGGCGACGCCCGGTTGCTTGAACAGGTCCTGCTTGCGCAACTCCTGGATGAAGCCGACGATCTGGGCGGACAGGTCCGCGGGCGCATCAGGTGCCTTGCGGCGCAGGATCTCGAGTTCCCGATCCGCGTTCGGGTAATCGACCCAGTGATAGAGGCAGCGGCGCTTCAGCGCGTCGTGGATTTCGCGGGTCCGGTTCGACGTGATGACCACCAGCGGCGGTTCGGGTGCCTTGATGGTGCCGATTTCGGGGATCGTGATCTGGAAGTCGGAGAGGATTTCCAGCAGGTAGGCCTCGAATGCCTCGTCCGTCCGGTCCAGTTCGTCGATCAGCAGGACCGGGGCCGCACCGGGTTCACAGTCCAGGGCCTGCAACAGCGGCCGACGGATCAGGAATTCCTCGGTGAAGATGCCCCTGGCGAGCTTTTCGCGATCCTTCTCGCCCGCGGCCTCCGCCAGCCGGATTTCCAGCATCTGGCGTGCATAGTTCCATTCGTAGACGGCGGACGCGGTATCCAGTCCCTCGTAGCACTGCAGCCTTACCAGCGGTCGGCGCAACGTGCTGGCCAGAACCTTGGCGAGTTCCGTCTTGCCGACCCCGGCTTCCCCCTCGAGGAAGATCGGGCGCCCCATGCGCATGGACAGGTAGGTGACCGTGGCCAGGCTGCGATCGGCTACGTAGTCAGCCTCCGACAGCAGGGTCTCCGTGTCGTCGATGGAGGTGGGCAGGGCGCGGGGCGCATCAGTCATGTACAGGTCTCCGGCAGGCGGTTTCGCGGGGCGGGCAGGGTCGGTGGAAATCAGACCAGCCACACCGTGTATAGTGCAACGGCAACGACAAGGATCACGGCCCAGAGCCAGGGGCTGACCCGACCGGACCTGCGGCGGTTGCGCGCCGCAGCCTCGGCCGCCTGCATCGATCGGGTGGCGATGCTTTCCTGATCGATGCGATCCTGATCATCGGTCTCAGCCATAGCTCTTCTTCAACTGGCGCAGGCGGCGGATCAGGCTGGACGTGTCCCAGCGCCCGCCGCCCATGGCCTGCACGTCACCATAGAACTGGTCCACCAGCGCTGTCATCGGCAGGCTGATCTCCATCTGCTTTGCCTCTTCCAGGCAGATGCCGAGGTCCTTGCGCATCCAGTCGACGGCGAAGCCGAAATCGAACTGGTCGTCCAGCATGGTCTCGTAGCGGTTTTCCATCTGCCAGGACTGTGCCGCGCCCTTGGAGATGGTGTCGACGACCTTCCGGCCGTCCAGGCCGGCGGACTGTGCGAAATGCAGCGCCTCGGACAGGCCCTGCACCAAGCCGGCGATGCAGATCTGGTTCACCATCTTGGCCAGCTGGCCACTGCCCGCCTCGCCCAGCCGCTCGCAGGCGCGGGCATAGCTCATGATCGCGGGCTTGGCGGTGTCGAAATCGGTCTCGGTGCCACCACACATCACCGTCAGCACGCCGTTCTCGGCCCCGGCCTGTCCGCCGGAGACCGGGCCATCGACAAAGCCGACACCCTGCGCGGCGGCCAGCGCCGCGATCTCGCGCGCCACGTCGGCGGATGCCGTGGTGTGATCGACCAGGGTCGCGCCGGACTTCGTGCCGGCAAGCGCGCCGTCGTCACCCAGCACGACACCGCGCAGGTCGTTGTCGTTGCCGACACAGATCATGACGAAGTCCGCGTCCTCCGCCGCTTCGCGCGGGGTCGGCGCGCTCTTGCCGCCATGCTCCTTCACCCAGGCCTCGGCCTTCGCCGGGGTCCGGTTGTAGACGGTCGTCTCGAAACCGTTCTTCTGCAGATAACCGGCCATGGGATATCCCATCACGCCAAGGCCGATGAATGCCGCTTTCCGAGCCATCTTCGTCACCCCCGCCTGTAAGAACTGCTGCTGTCTTTCCTACACTGCACAGCCGGTCATCGGAAGGGCCGGGATGGATCGCGCGACAGCCCGGCGGTCGCGAGGGGGGATGCCGTTGGAGGCCTCCGCGGCAATCGCGGCTGCAGGGGCCCCTCACCGGTTGACCTGAATGGTAAACGGGCCATGCTCTGTGACTTCGGTGATTCTCGAAACCTGGGCGCGGTAATCCTGCAATGAAATGGGTCTGGCGACTGCTGGTCACGATTGTGCTGACGCTCGCGATCGTCGTGGTCGGCGTATTCGTGGTCGGGCGCATGTCGCTGCCTGAGTACCAGGGTACGGTGGCCCTGCGGGGGCTCGACAATACAGTCCGGATCGTCCGCACGCGGTTTGCCGTGCCCCACATCCGTGCGCAGACCCGTGCCGACACGCTTTTCGCGCTCGGCTACGTGCATGCGCAGGACCGGCTCTGGCAGATGGAGATGCAGCGCCGGGTCGGGCAGGGGCGCCTGTCGGAGTTCGGTGGCGAAGCGACCCTGCCGACCGACATCTTCCTGCGGACGCTGGGCGTCTACCGGGCCGCCGAGCGGACGGTGGACCGGCTGGACCCGGACACGCGGGCGCTGCTGGATGCCTATGTCAGGGGCGTCAACGCGTTCATCGACAATCGCGAAGGCATGTTGCCGCCGGAATTCCAGATCACCGGGATCACGCCGGAACCCTGGCGGGTGGCCGATTCACTGGTCTGGCTGAAGATGATGGCCTGGAACCTGAGCGGCAACTGGGCCAACGAGGCGCGGCGGGCCGCACTGGCCGGTCGGCTGACACCCGGCCAGATCCGCGACATCTGGCCCGACTATCCGGCCGACGGGCCGACCGCGATCGGGCACCTGGCCGGTGACCTGTCGCCGGAGTTCTGGGCCGAGCTGGCCAGCCTGGATCCGTTCCCGCAGGGACCGGGCACCGGGTCCAACAACTGGGTCGTCAGCGGCAGCCGCAGCGCGACGGGCAAGCCCCTGCTGGCCAATGACCCGCACCTGGGGCTTCAGACCCCCGCTGTCTGGTACTTCGCATCGATTGACGACGGCACCAACGCCAGCATAGGCGCAACCCTGCCGGGTGTGCCGGCCGTGGTGCTGGGCCGCAACCGCCACATGGCGTGGGGCTTCACCAATACCTATCCCGATACCCAGGACCTGGTCCTGGAACAGGTCAATCCCGACAATCCCGACCAGTACAGGACGGAAGACGGCTGGGCCACCTTCGAGACCCGGCGCGAAGTCATCCGGGTCAAGGGACAGGATGACGAGGTCATCACCGTTCGCCGGACGCGCCATGGTCCTGTCATGTCGGACGCGACGCAGCGCCTTTCCGGCATTGCCCCGGACGGGCATGTCGTGACGCTGCGCTGGCACGTCCTGGATGACGATGAAATGACGATCCGTGCCGGGTTGAACACCCATACGGCGCGGAACTGGTCCGATTTCCGGGCGGTAATGCGCGATTTCACGGGTGCGCAGCAGAACATGGTCTACGGCGATGTGGCCGGCAATATCGGTTTCGTCGCCGCCGGTCGCGTGCCGGTCAGGGTGGACCGGTCGCCCTGGCAGGGGATGCTGCCGGTGAAGGGCTGGGACCCGGAGGCGGCCGTGACCGGCTTCGTGCCCTATGACGAATTGCCGACCACCTTCAATCCCGCCAAGGGCTATGTCGTCACCGCCAACAACCGCATCGTCGATGACAGCTATCCCCATTTCATCACCAATGAATGGGCCGCGCCCTACCGGGCACGGCGGATCACCGACCTGCTGGAGGGGCGGTCGATCCATTCGATCGAGAGCTTCAAGTCGATACAGGCCGACCAGGTTTCCCTGTTCGTGCGCCAGATGCTGCCGCTGATGACCGATATCGCGCCGGAGGACGCGCGGCTGCGGACCGTGCTCGCCGACATGAAACTCTGGGACGGCAACATGTCGGCCGACAGGGTGGAACCGACGATCTTCGTGGCCTGGTACCTCGAGATGGTGCGCCAGTTGATCATCGATGAAACCGGCGACCAGATGGACCAGGTCTTCGGCTTCCGGCCCGGCTTCATCCACAATGTCCTGACGAACCGCGACGGGGCCGGCAGATGGTGCGATGACATCGCCTCCGATGCCGTTGAATCATGCGCGACGATCATCGTCAGGGCGCTGGACCTTGCCATGGCGGCGCTGGAAATGCGGCACGGCAGCGACCGGGTGGACTGGCGCTGGGGCGAGATTCACCGCGCGGTCAGCGCACACAATCCGTTTGGCCGGATCGACCCGCTGAAACGGATCTTCGACGTCTCCGGGCCTGTCGGCGGTGGTTCCTTCACCGTGAACGTTGCCCACGGCCGACCGACCAGCCCGGAAGGGCCGATGACCACGGGGCACGCAGCATCCCTCCGCGCGCTGTATGACCTCGATAACCTCGATGCCTCGCTCTACATGCATTCGACGGGGCAGTCGGGGCATGTGCTCTCGCCGCATT
>CAJYBQ010000127.1 GCA_913064755.1 uncultured Alphaproteobacteria bacterium | reverse complement strand
GGACGCGACGCGGAGACAGGCGCGCGGCGTGCACGGGTGCCTGCGCCCGGCGGGGCAGCGGCGGTCACCGAGACACCGGTTGCCGAGTGGCGGGTCACGGGAGCCGCGGGGAACGGCCGGGCCGGAGCGGGAACCACCTTCCCCGTGGTTGCACGCCTGACCCCGGAACACCGCCTTCGCCTGATCGAGCTCGATAACCGCTGGGGCCAGTACGAGATCCTGTCCCCTGCCGCGGACGCGGGCCAGAGGATGTGGATCTGGTCGGACCTGGTGACGGAGATCAAGTGAGCGGCGCGAGAGCCAGGGACACCTTTCTGACCGGCATTACACTTCTCTTCGTACTGCTGTCGGTCATTCCCTTCGCCGGGTACCACCCCTGGCTGTGGATACCCCTGTCGATCATCGCCGCGCTGATCTTCGTCCTTTCAAGCATCATCGACCTGACCGATCGCCGGTCGGCAAGAACGACGCTGAAACGCCTGCGGCTGCCCGTCCTGCTGTTTCTTGCGGTTGTCCTCTGGGCCATGGTGCAGACGCTGGATGGCCTGCCCCGGATGTTCTGGCATCCCGCCTTCGAGCGACTGGAGGTTCCCGGACGCATCACGCTCGATGCGGAGGTCACCGGCCAGTTCGCGCTCCGCCTGCTTTCCTACGGCATGATCTTCTGGATCGCCTGCCGCCTGGGTCGCCAGCAGCAGATTGCCAATACCATCCTGCTCGCCGTCGGCCTGTTCGGGCTGCTCTATTCCGCCAATGGTGTCATCCAGGTCCTGATCGGCAGCGAGGAACTGTTCGGCGTCAAGCGCCGGACCGGTGCCGAGATTGCCACCGGGACCTTCGGCAATTCCAACAGCTTCGCTTTCCACGTCAGCGTCTGCATCGTCTGCAGCCTGACGTGGCTGTTTCGCGCGCCCCTCGCGGCGGACGGCAGCACCGGCAGTTTCCGCCAACCGATCGAGGTGACATTCCGCGTCCTGCTGCTGCTGTCCGTTCCCATCGGCATTGCTGCCATCGCGCTGTCCTCGTCCCGCGCGGGTGCCGGGGTCGCAACACTCGGGATCATCCTCGTCCTGGCCATGGCCTATGCCCCTGCTTCGCTGCGGAAGATCGCGGCGCAGGCGCTGCTGCTTTTCGCCGGCCTGGTCCCCCTGCTGATCACGCTGGGCGTTGCCTGGATGGATCGGGACACGATGATCGGCCGCGCGCTGCTCGACCGCGTACCGATGTACGGCACGGTGCTGAAGATGGTCGTGGCCGGCCCGCTGGCCGGTACAGGGCTCGGCACCTTCGAGATAGCGGCGGAGCCCTGGAAGTTCGAAGAGCTCTACTTCTACCGCTGGGATGCGGCCCACAACGTGTTCCTTGAACACCTGGTGGAGATGGGGCCGATCGTGGCGCTGCTGTTCTGGGCAGCCCTGTTGCTGATCGGATGGCGGATATGCACCGGCTTCATCATGCGCCGACGGGACAATCACTATGCCGCGCTCGGGCTGATCCTGTTGGCGATGGCCGCCCTGCACAACGCCATCGACTACCCGCTGCATCGACCGGCCGTGGCCTACCTCTTCGCGCTGCTGCTCGGCGTGGCCTGGGCACAGAGCTGGTCAACCGCGCCGAAGCGATCCGGCTGATCGGTGTCGCGATGATGGCGTCCCACCACCCGCCGGACTAACGCCGCCGGGCGTCCAGCGATGGCCTGTTGTTCAGCGCGTCCGGCACGAAACCCGCCGTCATCTTGTAGCGGCTGGAAGCTTCTTCGAGTTCCTGCGCGCTGATCACCGTGTGAATGTCGTCGAAGCCCTCCGGCGCGCGTTCCTCCACCAGTTGCATCACCTGCTCCGGCCCGTTGCCGCGATTGGCCAGGACAATGGCAGACGTGGGCGGACGCCGTTCCGCATCGAAGCGGTGCAGCGCTTCCCGCGGGTCGTCTCGCGTGGCCAGTTCGAAGGCGAGTACCCGCGCATCGATGATCGACTGCGACGCCCCGTTGGAACCGATGGGGTACATGGGATGCGCCGCGTCACCGGCCAGGATCACCCGGTCGAAGCACCATGTCGGAACCGGATCGCGGTCAACCATGGGAAATTCGTAGATCGCCGGTGCCGCGCGGATGATGTCCGGCACGTTCAGCCAGCCGAAGTCCCAGTCCTGGAAGGCCGGCAGGAATGTTTCCGCATTGCCCGGACGGTTCCAGTCTTCCCGCGGCCAGGGCGTATCGGTGGGATAGCGTATCTCGGCAATCCAGTTGATCAACGACCGCCCCTGGTCATGCAGCGCGCGCGACACCGGATAGCAGACGAATTTCTGATTGGCGTGACCGGCCATGACCATCGACCGACCGGTGAGAAACGGCGCGCCTTCCGTTGTCGCCCGCCACAGCACGCAACCGTTCCAGATCGGATCGCCCTCGTCCGGGTAGAACTGCCGCCGCACGGTGGAGTGAATGCCATCCGCCGCGACCAGCACGTCACCCTGCACGCTGACCGGGTCTGCAACGGCGGCATCCCCGCCGGACCCGCGGCGTTCGAAGACCGCCGTCACGCCGTCGCCGGTCTGCGTCAGCGCGGTGAACGCATGGCCGGTCCGGACGGCATCCGGCCCGAGCCGCGCCCTTGCCGCGTCCAGCAGGATCATCTGCAGGTCACCACGGGAGATCGAGAACTGCGGCCAGTTGTAGCCCGCGTCCAGGCCACGCGGTTCCTGCCAGATACGCTGGCCATGCCGATTGGCATAGATCAGTTCGGCGGTCGGGATGGCGACCGCGGCCAGGGCATCTCCCAGCCCCAGTTCCACCAGTTCACGGACCGCGTGCGGCAACAGGTTGATCCCCACGCCCAGGGCGCGCAGTTCGGGCACTGCCTCGTAGACCGTGCAGCCAATGCCGGCCTTGTGCAGGCTGAGCGCGGTGGAAAGGCCGCATATGCCGCCGCCGACGATGATTACCTGCATTGCACCAGCCCCCCTCGCTATTGCGCGCCGAACAGGCCGGCAACCGGCAGCCATCCGGCACGGCCATCGACATTGATGCGACACCAGCCATCCTGGCAGGATTCCACCGTCACGATCACCCGCCGTTCCAGGTACATCAGCACCGCCGCAGCATCCGCCGATCCGTCACGCACGGCAACCAGGTCAGCCTTCACCATCGCCGTGCGTCGACCGGAAAGCAGGCTGGAATGCAGCCAGCCTTCGTCCCCCCAGGGATCGCGGATCTCGCGCCAGTTGTCATGCTCCCCGATGACCTGAACGGGCAGATGCTGGCGTTGATAGACCCAGCGCACCGGGTATTTCCGGCCGGGTCCGGCACGAAGGTTGGCCGTACCGGCCTTCAGGGACACGAACCGGGGCAAGGGCAGGCCGGTGACGCTGCCACTGGTCGCTGCCGGGTCCTCCACTGCCCAGACGGGCGCGGAGGGGGCGGTCGACAGCAGCAGCAGGAGGCAGATCAGGATACGCAGCAGCATGGTCAGACCCGTCGACGCAGAAGCGGAATTGCAGGCACCCGTCATGCCCTGCAGCAGCCGAAGGCTCAAGCCTTTCCTTGGGTCAGACCTTCTCCACCACCAGGTGAATACCGTTGAGTGCGGTCACGCGGACAGGCGTGCCGGCTTCCATGTCCGGACCTTCGACCTGCCATGTCGTTCCACCGGTCTTCAGGCGGGACGTTCCGTTGACGATGGCTTGCTGCAGCACGTATTCGCGCCCGACCAGGCTGGCCCCGCGACGGTTCAGCCCCTTGTCGGTGGTCCTGATCGGCCGCCAGCGGAAATACCGCCGCCCCAACACGGTGGAGAGCACGGCCAGTACGGCGAACACCGCCATCTGCCATTGCCAGCCGATGTCCGGGATCACGGCGACCAGCAAACCGGTGAGACCCGCGGCGATTCCGATCCAGAGGAAGAATGCGCCCGGTGCCGCGACCTCGACCACGATCAGCACCAGGCCGATGGTGGCCCAGGTCCAGTGGCCGTGGTCTTCCAGCAAGTCGATCACCAGCATGGCCTATTCCTTCACGGCAGGAACGCTACCGGAGCGGGCGACACGGCTATCCGCCTGCTTCTGCATCTCTGCCTTCGCCAGTTCACTGACACCGCCGATGGCACCGATAACGCTGGATGCCTCCAGCGGCATGAAGAACATCTTCTGATTGGGCGAGGTCGCGATGCGCCCCAGGGCATCGACGTATTTCTGCGCCACGAAATAGTTGATCGCCTGCACGTCGCCTTCCGAGATGGCGATGGAAACCATGCGGGTGGCTTCCGCCTCTGCCTGCGCCTCGCGCTCGCGCGCCTCCGCATCGCGGAAGGCGGATTCACGACGGCCCTCGGCCTCCAGGATCGCGGCCTGCTTGGCGCCGTCGGCGCGCAGGATCGCGGCCTGCTTCTGGCCATCCGCCTGCAGGATATCCGCACGCTTCTCGCGCTCCGCCTTCATCTGGCGGGCCATCGAATCCACCAGGTCCCGCGGCGGGTTGATGTCCTTGATCTCGATCCGGGTGATCTTGACGCCCCACGGATCCGTCGCCTCGTCCACCACCGACAACAGCCGACTGTTGATCTCGTCGCGCTTCGACAACAATTCGTCCAGGTCCATGCCACCCATGACGGAACGGATGTTCGTCATGGTCAGATTCAGGATCGCCAGTTCTAGCTGCCGCACCTCGTAGGCCGCCTTCGGTGCATCCATCACCTGGTAGAAGACAACGCCGTCGACAGCGACCATCGCGTTGTCCTTGGTGATGATCTCCTGCACCGGGACGTCCATCACCTGTTCCATCATGTTCAGGCGGCTGCCGACGCGGTCGATGATCGGCAGGATCAGGTGCAGGCCAGGTGGCAAGGTGTTGGTGAAGCGCCCGAACCGCTCCACGGTGTATTCGTTCCCCTGCGGCACGACCTTCACGGCGGCCATCACCAGCACGATCGCCAGGATGGCCAGGATAACGACGAAGATCGCGGACGCAGTGAACATGCCAAACACCTCAGTCATGATTTCAGGATTCCATTTCTATTCGCCATCCCGCACCCGGTTGGCCACACGACGCAACAATCGCCCCGCGATTTCCGCATTCGAAGCCTGCTCGCCGGCGTGCTGCCGGGCACTGTCCAGGTCGTCGCGCAACAGTTGTCCCTGGCGACGGGTTTCCTCCCCCGCCTTCCGCGCGACGGTGCGTGCCCGCGGCATGACTTCCTGTTTCGCGACATCAACGGCACGCGCTCTCAATTCCGGATTGCTGGCAATCCTGCGTGCGGCTTCCATCAGGATCGTTCTCACGATGGGCATGCTGTCGTCCCCGCGATGTGTCGGCCCGGTGCTTCGTCGACCGTATTGTTCATTATATGGTGATCTCTGGCAGATAAGGAACATTGCGCGTCTGTTATTCGCATGCCAGAGAGTCGGGTAACGGGCGTTTGGTACAAGCCTGCGCTTCAATCTGGTCGCCGCGTCGCCATATGGTCCAGATGAACGGGCCAGGAGAAGAACGAGAATGAGCGCCAAGCAGGCAAGGGGAAGCGTCAGTTGATGATGTATCTGATGGTCGCGGCAGGCCTGGTCCTGCTGTTGATCGGTGGTGAGGCGTTGGTGCGCGCAGCCGTTTCCCTGGCGGATCGCCTGGGGGTGTCGCGTCTGATCATCGGCCTGACGGTTGTTGCCTTCGGCACGTCCGCACCGGAACTGCTGGTCTGCATTCAGGCCGCGCTGGAGGATGCCCCCGGGATCGCCATCGGCAATGTCGTAGGATCCAACATCGCCAATGTGCTCCTGGTCGTCGGAGTTCCAGCGCTGATTGCCCCCTTCGTCTGCGAACGCGCCGTGATGCGCCGCGAAGGCCTGGCGATGGTGGTCGCGACCGTCATCGTCATCGTGATCGCCTGGTTCGACGGCATCCGCTTCTGGCCGGGACTGCTGTTGCTGGCCCTGCTGATCGCATTCCTGTTCACCGCCTATCGCCAGGCCCGCAACGGTGGCGGCAGCAGCGTCGCGGACGAAGTTGCCGAGCTGGGTGAGAGCGTGCCCAACAACGGTCTCGTGATCGCCCTGATGCTGATCCTGGGCATGGCAGGCCTGGTCGCCGGTTCCCACCTGCTGGTCGATGGTGCGCGGGAGATCGCGCGCTCCGCAGGGGTGCCGGAGGAAGTGATCGGCGTCACCCTGGTGGCACTGGGCACGTCCCTGCCGGAACTGGCGACATCGGTCGTCGCCGCCTTTCGCAGGCACGGCGACGTGGCGATCGGCAACGTTCTCGGCTCCAACCTGTTCAACATCCTCGGCATCCTGGGCATCACCGCCATGGTCAGCCACATCCCCGTACCGGCGCAGATGCTGCACTTCGATTTCTGGGTGATGCTGGGTTCGGCGCTGATCCTGTTCCCCTTCGCCTTTGCCCGCCAGCCCATCGGGCGCATCGCCGGGCTCTTCTTCCTGGTCGCCTACGTCGGCTACGTGCTTGCCCAGTTCAATGGCCTGTCCGGCATGCCGATCGCCGACCTCGCCGGACTCTGACGATGCCCGCTGCCGCCCCTGCAACACCCCCGACCACAATTGGCGCAACGGCCGCCCTGATCACCGGCGGCGGGGTGCGAATCGGGCGCGCCATCGCCCTGCACCTGGCCGCGCAGGGCGTCGACCTGGCGATCCATTACCGCTCCTCCGCCGATGCTGCCGAACAGACCGCGGCAGAGGCACGTGCGCTGGGCGTCAGGGCGATCACCCTGGCGGCAGACCTGGACGACATGGACGCGGCCGCCGGGCTGGTCGGGTCGTCCCATGCGATGCTCGGCAAGCCGATCGACCTGCTGGTCAACAACGCGTCACTGTTCGAGAACGATTCCGTCACGTCCCTGACGCCGGCAAGCCTGGACGCCCACCTGTCCGTCAACCTGAAGGCACCTCTGCTGCTTTCCCAGGCCATGGCCCACGCCCTGCCGGGCAGCCTGGGCGGCAATATCGTCAACATCATCGACCAGCGGGTCCTGAAGCCCACGCCGTGGTTCATGTCCTACACGCTTTCGAAGGCCGGACTGCTGACCCTGACCCAGACACTTGCCATGGCGCTTGCGCCGCGCATTCGGGTGAACGGTATCGGTCCGGGTCCGGTCCTGCCGAACGAACGCCAGACGGCGGAACAGTTCGACCGCCAGTGGAACTCGACACTGCTGCAACGGGGGGCCGAACCTGAGGAAATCGCGGCCGCCGTCGGTTTCATCCTGAACGCGCCTTCGATCACCGGGCAGATGCTCGCGCTTGACGGCGGCCAGTTCCTGCCATGGCCACCATTGACGCAGGATGTCACGGACCTGGACGGGTGATCGGGGCGACAGCCCCCGGATTCCGTAGGGTCGGCATGATTGCGGGTGCATGTCGCCAAAAAAAATGCCCGAAAACGCAATTGCCCGGTTGACTCACTTCGAACGATTTGCACAGACACCTTCAGTCAGCGTTCCAACCCCCCGAAACCCTTGAGTTTTTTCATTTTCGAGCAAAACACAGACTTTTTTTCCTTGAATTTCAATGGATTAACTTTTGCGTCCCAAATTTTCACCAACGTAATGAAACCGTAATGATTCCGGGTCTCTAGGCATTCTGTCGTAAATGCACCAACAAGGTTATCCACAGGAATTGGGGGCTGAATCGCGGCGTGCTCGCTGGGACTGATCCCACCCCCGTGTGATCCACGGAATCATAGATCGGAAGAGCACACGTCTGAACTCCAGTCACATTCCTTGATCTCGTATGCCGTCTTCTGCTTGAAAAAAAAAAAATAACCAATCAGAGTGCGATTGCCCAGACTAAAAATGAACCTGGAAAATGCATTGCTCGCATGGCATGGTCGTCGGCACGAGACAACAAAAACGACCCGCATCATGAAAAAACAAGTATGCTTCATAGTCACAGCAAGGAATCTCATGCCGGCTGCACTTCTAAAAAGGAAGACCATCATCTTTCTACTCAGCAACACACACCACATCATGCGAGACACCAGCTT
>CAJYBQ010000126.1 GCA_913064755.1 uncultured Alphaproteobacteria bacterium | reverse complement strand
CCGCGAGCGCTGGTGGGTGAGGAGGTCGAGGTGGGTGGGTAGACCGGTGTCGTCAAGGTGTCCAAGGACGGCTTTGTCCCAGCGCACGAGTGGTTCAAGGGTTATGGCGAAGTCGTTTGCATGATTATCCAGGAAGAGATAGCAAAGTAGAGTTTCTCTCGACCGGAACGTTTGCCGTGTTGTCACTCGGGGCTGTTCGGCGCTTGATCCATTTTCAATAGGCCAACATGCTCGCCATCAACAATATCGAAGTGATCTACAATAACGTCGTACTGGTGCTCAAGGGCATCTCCATCGACGTCAAGCCACAGTCGATCACGACGATCCTGGGGGCGAATGGCGCTGGCAAGACCACGACGCTGAAGTCCATTTCCGGACTTCTGAAGCCCGAACGCGGGGCCGTCACGCGCGGTTCCATCGAATTCAACGGGGAACGCATCGACAAGCTGGCCCCGCACGAGACCGTCAGGAAGGGTGTTGTCCAGGTATTCGAGGGACGCCGCGTCTTCACCCATCTGAGCGTCGAGGACAACCTGATGGCCGGGGCGCATATCGTCCCCGACATGAAGACCGTCCGCGACATGATCGACCAGGTCTACACCTTCTTCCCGCGTCTGAAGGAACGACGCACGGGACAGGCCGGCTATCTCTCGGGCGGTGAACAGCAGATGCTGGCCATTGGCCGGGCGCTGATGTCGAACCCGAAGATGATCATGCTGGATGAACCGTCGCTCGGTCTCGCCCCGATGATCATCGAGGAGATCTTCGGCATCATCCAGCTGATGCGCAAGGAAGCCGGCGTGACGATCCTGCTGGTGGAGCAGAACGCCAACCTGGCGCTGTCCATCGCCGACCATGGGTACGTCATGGAGAACGGCTCCATCGTCATGGAAGGCCCGGCAAAGGACCTGCTCGCCAACTCCGATATCCAGGAATTCTATCTCGGCATGGGCGAGAGCGGCGACCGGAAGTCATTCCGCGACGTGAAGCATTATCGCCGCCGCAAGCGCTGGCTCGGCTGAGGCACGGGTCTCAGGTCACGCTTCAACGGCGCTGACGGTCGCAAGGCAGCTCCGGCGCCGCAGAAGGCGTGTCACGCCGGGAACTGGAGTTCCACGGTCACGCTCTCCGGTCCCCGCACGAAGACCTGGCGAATGGGTCGCCCGGGCACGGTGACTTCACGTGTCTTCAGGCCGGCACGGTTGATGGCCACCATCTGCCGGTCATAGTCGCCGCCACGAAAGGCGAAATGATCGACCGGCCCCGGCACCTCCGGACTGCCGTCATCCTCGACACCGACCAGGTGGACGATGGCCTCCCCCGGTGCTTCGCCATACAGCCAGTAACCGGGGAAGTCGAAGTCCGGACGGTCGCCGACACTCAGGCCGACGACAGTCTCGAAGAACGCCCGCATGCCTTCCAGGTCGCGGGACCGCACGTTCACATGATCAAGCCGCATCAGAGAACCTCCGTCTCTACCTCCCGGCCCATCTCTGCCACCACCAGCTTGCCATCACGGCGTTCGAGCCGCGTGATGGAGCAATTGTCCGGGCGGAAGATGGTCACACGGTCATCATCGGTCAGCAAGCCGACGATCGTGTTGATGGCGACAAAGTGAGTGCTGACCACCGTGTCGGTCTCGATCTCGTCGATTGCCGCCATCAGCGCCGCCCGCCACCCGGCAAGATGCGCGGCCGCTTCGTCGGACCAGTTCCCGGCCATGATGCCCGTCAGCCAGGTGCGACGCGCGCCCAGGTCCTCGGTCGGGCTCGGCACCTCGGTCACCCGGGGTTCCACCCGCGCCGGGGAACCCCAGACAGCTTCCAGGGCAGAGATCGTTTCACGGGTACGGCGCATGGGGCTGGTGACCATCGACATGGGTCCCAGCGGGCCGAGCGTGTCGGCCATGGCGAGTGCTTGCCGTATGCCGATCTTGTCCAGCGGCGGATCATGATCCTCGTCGAACGCCGCGGCTGCCTTGCCATGTCGTACCAGGTAGATCTTCGTCATCGTTCCCTTTCCCTCCCCCGGGTCATCGAATGTTCGCTGTCAGTCGCCTGCCGGTGCAGGTGTCGTGTTCGGCGCGGCAGGCTGTGCCGCCGCGGCGGCCTGCGCCTTCGCCGGCTGCTCCGCCTGCTGCCCTGCCCTGTCCCTGGCCGCGACCTCCTCCACGTCATCGGTTTCCATCCGCCGCAGCCGCCGCTCGATATGCCCGGCAGGCTTCGTGAAGCGGGCCAGCAGCAGGTAGAACACCGGCACGACAAACAGCGACAGCACGGTGGAGAACCCGATACCGCCGATGATCACGATGCCCAGCACTTCGCGGGTCTCGCCGCCGGCACCGGTGGCCATGGCCAGCGGCAGGGCACCGAGCGCCGTCGAGATGGTCGTCATCAGGATCGGACGCAGCCGGATCGTTGCCGCCTCCAGCACCGCATCCGGCACCGACTTGCCCTCGTCGCGCAGCTGGTTGGCGAACTCCACGATCAGGATGGCGTTCTTCGCGGTCAGTCCGATCAGCATGACGATGCCGATCTGGCTGTAGACGTTGATCGACAGCCCGGCGATGATCAGCGCCCCCAGCGCACCGGTCACGGCCAGCGGCACCGCCGTCAGGATGACGAAGGGATGGATGAAGCTTTCGAACTGGGCGGCAAGGGCCAGGAAGACGATGACGATGGCCATCGCGAAGGTGAAATACAGCGCCCCGGTCGAGGAACGGAATTCCTCGCTCTCCCCCGCGAAGGAAATACGCGCGTCGCTCGGCAGGGTCCGGCGGGCCGCATCCTCCAGGAACTGCAACCCGTCACCCAGGGTGTAGCCCTCTGCCAGTGCCGCCGTGATGGTGACGGAACGCAGCCGGTCGGTACGTTTCAGACTGCCCGCCGTGGCCCCCTCCGACAGGGTGACGAGGTTGGACAACGGGATCAGCTGCCCCGTGGTCGCCGACTTCACGTACATGTTGCGCAGGTCCTGCGGTGTCGCCCGGTCGCTCTGCTGCGCGCGCAGGATCACCGGGTACTGCTTGCCACCCCGTTCCAGGTTGGTGACCCGGCGTTCGCCCAGCATGGTTTCGAGCGTCCGGCCGATCTCGTCCACCTTCACGCCCAGCGCGGCCGCCCGGTCGCGATTGATGATCACGCGCAGTTCCGGCACCGTCTGGTCGAAGTCCTTGTCGGGGTTCAGCAGTCCGGGATTGGTCCTCGCCTCCGCAAGCAGCAGGTCCGCCCAGGCATCCAGTTCCTCGTAGCTCGGTCCGCCGATCACCACCTGTACCGGGGTCTGGGAGAACCGCTGACCCAGCGGGGGACGCCCGAAGGCAAAGGCCTTCACGCCCGGGATGCTGATCAGCTTCGGGAACACCTGGCCAATGACCTGGCCCTGGGTCACGTCACGCTCCGCCCAGTCCTTCAGCCGGATGATCCCGAATGCCGCGTTCACGTCACCCGGTCGCCCGCCGAAGCCGGGGGCCAGGATGATCAGCGTTCGGTCCGCCTGCCCGTTGTCGACATAGGGCTGCAGCGCGGCCTCGACTTCCTTCGTGTAGCGGTCGGTATATTCGAGGCTGCTGCCTTCCGGCGCCGAGACCGACACGAAGATGATCCCCCGGTCTTCACGCGGGGCCAGTTCGTTCGGCAAGGCCAGCAGCAGCAGGTACGCCAGGGCCGAAACGGCAATGGCCAGCGCAACGACGATCATCGGCACCGCGAGCGCGCGTTTCAGCAGCCAGCCGTAGCCCGACGACATGCTGGTGAATATGCCTTCCGTCACGCGCCCCAGCGCGCCGGTGTCCGAATGCGGTTTCAGCAGCTTGGAACACAGCATCGGCGTCAGGGTCAGGGCGACGAAGCTGGAGAAGATCACCGCCGTCGCGACCGCGATGCCGAATTCACGGAACAACCGCCCGACATTCCCGTCCAGGAACGAGATCGGCACGAAGACCGCCACCAGGACCACCGTGGTCGCGATGACCGCGAAGGCGATCTGCCGTGCCCCGCGGGTCGCGGCAAGCAGGGGTGGTTCCCCGTTCTCGATCCGGCGATGGATGTTCTCCAGCACCACGATGGCATCATCGACGACAAGCCCGATGGCGAGCACCAGCGCCAGCATGGTCAGCACGTTGATGGAGTAATCCAGTGACCCGAGCACGATGAACGCGCCCAGGATCGACACCGGGATCGCCAGCGCCGGGATGATCGTTGCCCAGATCGATCTGAGGAAGATGAAGATCACCAGCACGACCAGCGCCATGGCAATGCCGAGTGCCCGATAGACCTCCCTGATCGATTCCTCGACGAAGACCGCCTGGGCGTAGGACACGACCAGATCCATCCCCACCGGCAGCGACGGGGTGACGTTGGCCAGTTCCGCCCGCACGCCCTCGGCCACCGCAAGGGTATTCGATTTCGACTGTCGGATGATGCCGATGCCGATGGCCGTCTTGCCGTTGGCCCGGAACTTGGTCCGTTCGTCCTCAGCCCCCAGTTCCACGTCCGCGATCTCGTTCAGGCGGACGAAATAGTCATTGCGTTCGGCAACGATGATGTTGCGGAATTCCTCCACGCTGCGCAGCGCCGTTCGGGACTTCACCGCGAATTCGCGTTCCACGGATTCAATGCGGCCGGACGGCAGGTCGATGTTCTGCTGCCGCAGGGCGTTCTCCACGTCGGAGACGGTCAGACCACGCGCCGCGAGTTCGCCCTTTCGCAGCCAGATGCGCATGGCGTATCGCTTGCCGCCGCCGGTGCGCACCCTTGCCACCCCGTCGACCACGCCAAACCGGTCCATGATCTGGCGCTCGGCATAGTCCGTCAGTTCCAGCGCGTTCATGCGGTCGCTGGTCAGCACCAGCCACATCATCGCGCGGGCATCGGCCTCCGTCTTGGCGACGCGCGGCGGATCGGCTTCATCGGGCAGCCGGTTGACCGCACGACTGACCCGGTCACGCACATCGTTCGCGGCGGCGTCGATATCTCGGCTCAGGTTGAATTCCACGGAAATCGCGGAGGATCCCTCCTGGCTGGTGGAACTGATCTTCTTCACGCCACCGATGCCGGCGACCTCGTCCTCCAGCACCTGCGTGATCTGGGATTCGATGATCTCCGGCGAGGCGCCGCGCCAGATGGTGTTGATGGAGACAATGGGCGGGTCGATATCGGGATATTCCCGAATCGTCATGCCCTGGTAGGCGAACAGGCCAAAGATCATCAGGACCAGGCTGAGCACCGTTGCGAACACCGGCCGTTTGATCGCGACATCCGATAGGACCATGCCGAAACTCCTGCCTCACCCAACCCAGATCGTTACGATGCCAATTTGAATACCAGTGCCAGGGCGGCACCGGTCATGCCGACGGTTTGGCACCTGCACCGCCGCCGTCACGCACCTTCACTTCCGCGCCGGGCCTGACCTTCTGCACGCCGCCGACGACGACGACCTCCCCCGCGGCAAGCCCGGACGTGACCTCTGCCAGTCCGGGGCGGCGGCGACCCAGGGTCACCACCCGTCGTTCTGCCTTGCCGTCGACGATGGCGAAGACGAACATGCCGTCATCGACCGCCACGACGGCTTCTTCCGGTACCAGCAACACGCCGTCCTGAACGCCATAGGCCAGGTCCACGGTCAGGAACATGCCGGGACGCAACAGCCCGTCCTTGTTCGGCACCTCGGCCCTGACCGTCACGGCCCGCGTGGTCGGATCGATGCGCGTATCGACGGTCGCGACCACGCCTTCCAGGACCAGGTCGGGATAGGCCGCGCTGCGCGCGCTGACCAGCAGCCCCGGATGCACGGAAGACAAGGCGGTTTCCGGCACGTAGAAATCCAGTTTGACGATGGAGATGTCGTCCAGTGTCACGATCGGGTCGCCCGGCGTGACCAGGGCGCCGGAACTGACCTGCCGCAGGCCGAGCCGGCCGGAGAACGGGGCCTTCAGTTCGTAGTTGCGCAGCCTGGCCTCGATCTGCGCCACGGCGGCCTCTGCCTCCGCCAGTTCCTGCGCCAGTTCCTCCGTACGTCCGGCAGTGACCGCGCGCGCATCGCGCAGCTTCACACCGCGTTCGTAGTTCTGCCGGGTGCGGGTCCGCCGCGCCACCGCTTCGTCGCGCTCCGCCAGTATCTCGACGGCATCGAGGCGCAGCAGGACAGCGCCCTGGCGCACGTTGTCGCCTTCGCGGAAGCGGATATCGGATACGCGGCCGGCAACCTTTGACGTGATCACCACCGCCTCGTTGGCGCGGGTCGTGCCCACGGCCTGTATGGTATCCACCAGGCGTTCCGACCGGACCGGTGCCACGTCGACCAGCACAGGGCCGAAGCCACCGCGCCGGGACTGGTCCGATTCAGCGAAATAGGGACCGATGATCGGCAGGTCGGCCCTGGCCTGCCAGACCAGGTAACCGACAACACCGAGCACCACGACGACAACAAGCTGGATACCAAGACGCAACCCTGTTTCCCCTGCCAATATTCACCAGCCATCACCTGGCGGGTGAGTTTTTGCCTTGAGGCCAACTGGCCACCGCGCGAAGTTAGCGCGTCGCGCACCGGGATCAAACGCTATTAACGATGCCCCCGGTCACGTTCCGGTGGCAGGAGGCCTCAATTGACGACCCTGTTCATGACCCATACGGACTGCCTGTTCCACGACACCGGCAGCGGACACCCGGAACGCCCGGATCGTCTGCGTGCCGTGCTGCACGCCATCGACGAAGACAGCTATCCCGACCTGGTACGGCAGCAGGCGCCGCTGGCCACCGACGCGCAGCTTGCCCTGGCCCATTCCGATGACTACGTGCGAAAACTCTTCGCGGCCATTCCCGCCAGCGGACGACGCAACCTGGACCCTGACACCGTGGCATCCCCGGGGTCGGCGGAGGCCACGCGCCGGGCAGCGGGCGCGGTCGTCGCGGCGGTGGACGCGGTATTCGGCGGCAATGCCGACAACGCGTTCTGCGCCGTGCGCCCGCCGGGCCACCACGCGGAACCGGACCGTCCCATGGGCTTCTGCCTGTTCAACAACGCCGCCATCGGCGCCCTGCACGCGCGCCAGGCACACGGGGTGCGCCGCGTGGCGGTGGTCGACTTCGACGTGCATCACGGCAATGGCACGCAGGCGCGGTTCCGCGACGATCCGGACCTGATGTATCTTTCCTCGCACCAGTGGCCACTCTACCCGGGCACGGGCGCGGCGCACGAAACCGGCATCGCCGGCAACCTGGTCAATCTCTGCCTGGAGCCGACCGCGGGGTCGGAGGCGTTTCGCGCGGCATGGTCGGAAACCGGGCTGCCGCACCTGCGCGCCTTCGCACCGGAACTGGTCATCATCTCTGCCGGGTTCGACGGGCACGAGCGTGATCCGCTGGCCAGCCTGTCCCTGACGGATGCCGACTATGGCTGGATCACGACCGAAATCATGCAGATCGCTGCCGATTGTTGCAACGGTCGCCTTGTTTCGGTCCTGGAGGGGGGCTACGACCTTGATGCACTGCAATCGGCATCGCGCGCTCACATGGATGCGCTGATCGGCCGGGATGAAACACGGGGTGGGACGGACAAGGCATGACGGATGACACGGCGATGCCCGACGACATAGCGGCACTGAGTTTCGAGGGCGCGCTGTCGGAGCTCGAAACACCGGTTCAGAAAATGGAATCCGGCAGTGTCGACCAGGAGAAATAAATCCCCATGGACGCCCGCGACCGCCCGCTGAAAGCCCCTTGCGAACCGAAGCTGAAGGCCGCCGCGGCCGGGGTCGTATTCGATGTTGTCGCTGTTTCCAGGGGTAAGTTCATCGTTCGTCGGCGCGTCCGTGGAGATGGCGCAAGATGGACTGCACGGATTGCATTCGGTGGGCCCTGTGATGAGTCCCATCACATTTCCGATGTACTCAGAGCTTTGCATTTCACAGACCGACCATCCCGCGTCGGTGCAGTGGCGAACCCACCGCTGGCCCATACCGTTTTCACACTGAAACCGAGACGCCGACAAGCACTCTA
>CAJYBQ010000125.1 GCA_913064755.1 uncultured Alphaproteobacteria bacterium | reverse complement strand
GACGGCGGCGAACCTGGGCTGGGGACCGTTGCAGGTCGGCTATGCCTTCACCTACATCGGCATCCTGATCATCATCTGCCAGGGCTTCCTGGTCGGCCGGATCGTGCCCCATGTCGGCAATTACCGGCTGCTGGTCGCGGCGCTCTGCTGCCTGACATTCGCGCTGTTCGCCGTGGCCTTGGCCGTCGATGTACTGACCCTGATGGTTTCGGTCACCTTCATGTGCCTGGGCATGGCCTTTTCCTCCCCCACCCAGTCCGCCATCGCCACCAACCTGGTTCCGGCGTCACGTGTCGGGGCCTTCCTGGGATTGTGTCACGGCGCGTCGTCCCTCGGGCGCGTGCTCGGCCCGGCCTGGGGTGGCCCCATCTTCGAGAATCTCGGGCCGGACTGGCCATATCTGATCGGCGGCGGCATCATCGTGCTGACGCTGGGACTGACGTTGCGGCTGCGGCGGGTGCTGCGACCGGGCGATGGTGAGGCCTGAAAGGCAGGCCTGGCAGGTTCGACTGTACCGGCAGAACTGGATTGGGGAGGAGAGATCGATGAACGAAGACATGCTCTACGAGGTGAGGAACGGTGTTGCATGGGTCACGCTGAACCGGCCCGACGCGCTGAATGCCATGAACCAGAACATCCTGGACGGCTACGCGCAGGTGGTGCGGAAGGTGGAGGCCGATCCGGAGGTGAAGGCGCTGGTCTTCACCGGGTCGGGCCGTGCGTTCTCTGCCGGGGCGGACCTGAAATACGTCCTCAGCTTCATGGGCCAGGGCGACCCGGAGAAGGTGCGTACCTTCATGCGCCAGGCCTTTGAAGCCTTTGCCATCGTCGGTGAATGCGAGAAGCCGACGATCGCGGCGATCAACGGCATCACGGCTGCCGGTGGTATCGAACTGCTGCTGGCCTGCGACCTGGCCATCGCGGCGGAGAGTGCGAAGATCGGCGACGGGCATATCAATTTCGGCATGTTGCCCGGCGGCGGCAGTTCCATTCGCCTGCCGCGCAAGATTGGCGAGACGCGGGCCAAGTACCTGCTGCTGACCGGGGAGTTGCTGCCCGCCAGGACCATGCTGGACTGGGGTCTGCTGAATGACGTGGTGCCGGACGCCGAGTTGATCCCGACCGTGGAGAAGGTCGCGGCCCGCATCGCGGAGAAGAGCCCGCTGGCCACCCGCCTGATGAAGCAGATGGTGGACCAGGGCCTCGACATGCCTCTCGACCGTGCCCTGCGCACGGAAATGGAGGTCTGGGAGGGCTATGGCCGTTCCGACGATGTCGTCGAGGGGCTGACGGCCTTCAGTGAGAAGCGGAAACCCGTCTACACCGGTCGCTGACCGGAGCTTGCCGTGCCTGCCCGATCCGGTGTCTTCGCTGGCTGCATGCCCCCATGCGCATGAAACACGTTGAGCAATTTGCTTAGCTTGCTAATGATTTCGCATGAGCACTCAGGATGACGAGATACGGATCGGGTTTGCACTGGCGATGGTGCGCATGTCGCGGCGCTGGCGGTGGAAGCTGGACCAGCGCCTGCGGACCACCGGTCTGACGCAGGCGCGCTGGACAACGCTGCTGCAGATCGCGCGGGGCGGCGATGGCATGCAGCAGCACCGGCTGGCCGACCATATCGGCATCGAGGGTCCGACACTGGTGCGCCTGCTGCACTCGCTGGAGGAAGCGGGCCTGGTGGAACGGCGGGCCGACCCGCGCGACGGGCGCGCCAAGACGGTTCACCTGACGGCCGCCGCCACGCCGGTGCTGGCGGAGATCGAGAAGATCGCCGACGGCCTGCGTCGGGAGATGACCATCGATATTCCGCCCGATGAACTGGCGCGGTGCATTGCCATCTTCGAACTGATCCAGACGCGCCTCGATGCGCCGGACGCAACATCGCGGGGGCAGGCGGCATGAGCACTGATTCAACGCCGGAACTGGCCATGGCGGGCGGTCGCAAGCCGAGGAACGGACGCCGCGGGCGCCTCGTGCGCCTTGCCGTGCTGGCCGCGGTGCTTGGCCTGGGGCTGTGGTTCGGCGGCAAGTGGCTGCACGACCGGCAGGTTCATGTCTTCATCATCGATTCGCGCATCGCGTCGGACATGGTGACCATCAGCGCGCAGGAACCGGGCCGGGTGGTCGATCTGCATGTCGGTACCGGTGACCGGGTTTCCCGTGGACAGGTGCTGGTCAGCATGGATCAGCGCACCGTGCGCCTGCGCATTGCGGAAGCCCGCGCGGAGATCGACCGGACCAATGCGCAGCATGCGCGCCTGGAGGCGGAGCGGGCGCTGATCCTGCGGCGCAACCAGTCGGCGCTGAAGGTGGCGCAGGCGCATATCGACGTGGCCCAGGCAGGCGAGAATGCGGCCAGTGCCAGCCGGGCCAGCGCCGAAACCGGGCTGAAGCGCGGGGAGAAGCTGTTTCAGCGCAAGGTCATCGCGGCACAGCGCCTCGACGCATTGCGCACCAGCTTCACCAATGCCGACCGGCAGTTGCTGCAGGCCCGTGCCGCGGTGCGGGAAGCGGAGGCCGAACTGGGCGAGGTCGAGGCGGAACAGGTCCGCATGGCGGTGATCGAACAGGAACTGGCGGCCCTGAAGGCAGAAGCGGCGGCGCTGCAGGCCCGCCTGGAACAGCACCAGGTGGCGCTGTCCGACCTGGACATCATCAGCGGCATCGACGCGGTCATCGACAGGACCTTCGTGGAGGAGGGCGAGTATGTCCGCCCCGGAACCCGGCTGTTGATGCTGCATGACCCGGACAACGTCTGGGTGGCGGCCAACGTGAAGGAAACCGAGATCGAGCGGTTCCAGGTCGGATCTACGGCAGTGATCAGGATCGATGCCTATCCGAACGAGAAGGTCACGGGGCGGGTGACCTGGATCGGGCCGGCCGCAACCAGCCAGTTCGCGCTGTTGCCCAACCCCAGTCCATCCGGCAACTTCACCAAGGTGACCCAGCGGGTGCCGGTGCGCATCGACATCTCCGGTGCGCGGATACAGCTGCGTCCCGGCATGATGGTGGAGGTCGCCATCGACGTGGACCCGGACGCTGGTGGGCCGGGTAATGCCGGAAACAACTGAGGTCCTGTTCCAGCGCTATGGTCCCGGCTATCGCTGGCTGGCCATGTTCACGGCCATGTCCACGACGATTTCCGCGGTGCTGGCGGCGACGATCGTCAACGTGGCGATCCCCGACATCATGGGCGCCTTCGGCATTGACCAGATCACGGCGCAATGGCTTTCCACCGGCTTCCTGGCGTCCATGACCGGCACCATGCTGCTGGTCGACTGGTGCATGAAGTCGTTCGGCCAGCGGGCCACCATGCTGTTCTTCCTGGCGCTGTTCCTTGCCGGGGGGCTTCTGGGGGGCTTCAGCACATCGTCGGACACGCTGATCCTCAGTCGGATCCTGCAGGGCGCGGCGGCCGGCGTCATCCAGCCCATGGCCATGGTCTCGGTCTACCAGGTGTTCCCGCCGGAGAAACGCGGCGCGGCGATGGGGCTCTATGGCGTCGGCGTGGTAATGGCACCCGCGGTGGGACCCTTCATCGGCGGGTTGCTGGTGGACGGGTTCGGCTGGCGCTACGTGTTCTATGCCGGGGTGCCGATGGCGATGATCGGTATCCTGCTGTCCTCCATGTTCCTGCCATCCGGGGCCACGGCACCGGAGCGCCCGCGGTTCGACTGGATCGGTTTCGGGTTGCTGGTCACCTTTCTTGTCAGCCTGCTGACCGCCTTCACCGACGGCCAGATCGACGGCTGGCGGGACACCTGGGTGGTCGGCCGCTTTGCCATCGCTGTGACGGCCTTCGCGACCTTCATCTGGTGGGAGCGGCGGACGGCGCTGCCGATGCTGCAGATACGCATCTTCCTGCAACCGGGGTTCATCGGCGCGGGGATCATCAGCTTCATCCTGGGGGCGGGACTGTTCGGGTCCACCTACCTGATCCCGCTGTTCGTGCAGACCATCCAGGGGCTGACCCCGACCCAGTCGGGCCTGCTGCTGGTGCCGGCGGGCCTGTCGATGATCTGCCTGATCCCGGTCACCGGCCGCCTGGCCGACAGGTACGAACCCGGCTACATCACCGGCTTCGGGCTGACCCTGTTCGCGATCTCGTTCTTCCTGCTTTCCTATGCCGACGCCAATACCGATTTCCTGACCCTGGCCGGGCTGATCATGATCAGCCGCATGGGAATGGGCTTCATCTTCCCGTCCCTCAGCGCCGGGTCGTTGCGCCTGCTGCCCATGCACCTGCTGGCGCAGGGGTCATCGACGATGAACTTCACGCGGCAACTGGGCGGTGCCTTCGGCGTCAATTTCCTCGCCATCCTGCTGGACCAGCAGACCGGGTTCTTCCAGGACCTGCTGGCGGCCACCCAGAACCCGTCCAACCAGGTCACCGAATCGTACCTGCAACAGGTGGGGGAGATGGCTGCCGCTGCCGGGCTATCCGATGTGCAGCAGGCCGCCGTCGCTTCCGAGTATCTCAGCCGGGTCATCCTGCTGCAGGCCAGTCAGCAGGGATTCCACGTCTCCTTCGAAGTCAGTGCCCTGACATTCCTGATCGCGCTGTTCGGGGCCTGGCACATGGTGCGGGGCCGGAAGCGCATGAACCGGACCGAGGGCGACTGAAGCCCCTTCGACGACCGGCGCTTCAGGTCGATTTCTTCGTGCCGTCTTCGTCAGGTCCTGCATCGGCGGTCTCCGCCGTCTCGGCGTCCTCGGCCTCGACATCCTCGGCCGGATCATCGTCGTCGGCACCGCTGGTTTCGACCGGCAGAATGGTCTGGCCTGCATTCATGGCCTCGACGAAATCACCCTGCTCCGCCACCGGCACCGCTTCCCGGCTGCGCATGCGGTAGATGACGAAGGCGACGAACAGCAGGTGGGTGCCGCATGTGAAGTAGAACAATCCGCCCGCGCCGGCCTGGGAGATGACCACGGAGGCGATGATGGGGCCGACGACCGCGCCGGCGGCATAGGTCAGCAGCAGGCCGCTGGCAGCCTCCACGAAGCTCTTGCCCTCCACATGGTCGTTGGCATGGGCGACGCAGAGGGAATAGAGCGGGAAGGCGAACATGCCGAAGATGAAGCCGATGACCATCAGGATGGTCTGGCCATCCGCCCCGAACAGGCCGAGGCAGATGCCGGACACGGCGGCGAGACCGGCCACGATGATGATCAGCTTCCGGCGGTCCATGCGGTCGGATATCTTGCCGAGGGGGTATTGTCCCACGGCACCGCCGATGACCACCACGGCAATGAAGATGGCGGCAAGCGCGGCATTGCTGGTGCCGCCCTGCGCGACCACCGGGGCCAGCGCCCAGAACGCGCCATTGGTCATGCCGACCACGAAACTGCCGATGAAACCAACGGGTGACAGCCGGATCAGGTAGCCGATGCGGATGCCGATGCTGTCCGGCGGCTCCGGGCTTTCCGACCGGGTCATGGCCACTGGAACGGCGGCCCAGGAAATCAGGATGGAGGCCATCAGGAACAGCGGGAATCCCTCCGGGTTGCCGAAGGCGATCAGCAATTGCCCGATCGAGATCACGGTCAGGTTGATGGCGGTGTAGACCGAAAACACGAGACCACGTGTCTCATTCGTGGACTTCTCGTTCAGCCAGCTCTCGATCACCATGAACAGGACCGCGATGCAGGCCCCGGAAAGCAGGCGAATGGCCCACCAGACAACGGGTTCGAATACCAGCGCGTGGACCAGCGCGGAGGTGGAAGCGATGGCCACCACGGCGGCGAAGGTGCGGATGTGTCCGACCCGGCGGATCAGCAGGGCACCACGCCAGCAGCCCAGCGCGAAACCGACGAAATAGGCCGATCCCAGCACACCGATCTGGACGGAAGTATAGTCCTCGATCTGCGCGCGCATGGGCAGCAGGGTCGATTGCAGACCATTGCCCATCAGCATGAAAGCAACACTGACCAGCAGTGCGGCCACGGGGGCCAGGGCGCGCAGCATGTTGCTATCCTTGTCCTGTTGGTCGACCGACAGCGAAACAGATCACGGACGGCATGGCAATTGCTTGATTGACCTGTGTTATCCTGATTCGCTTACCGAAACCTGAAGGGCCCCGCCGTGGCGAACACGCGGGTGAGTATCACTTGTTGCGCATCGCTGTCCTGCTTCTCTGCATTCTGGGCGTCACCTCGGCGGCATCCGTGTCGATTGCCGCAGAGGTGCCGCGGCGGGTGCTGGCGTTCTACAATTTCGACGGCGACGAGTTGCGGACGCATCCGCTGCATGCCTTGGCCGAGATGCCCTTCAACCACCTGGGGCTGAAGCTCGAGTATCACGAGATCAGCGCGCCCCTGCCGGAGGACGCGATCGACGATCCGACCATCGCCGGGATCATCACCTGGTTCAACACGGGTGCCATTCCCCGCCCGCTGAAGTTCATCGACTGGGCGGAACGCATGGTCGATGCCGGCAAGAAGTACATGTCGCTGGGCGACCTGGGCTTCCTGGCAGCGAATGACGGGACACCCGATCCCAGCCGCGCAAGGTCCAACGCCTTTCTCGACCGTCTCGGGTTTCGGATAGCGGGGGAGTGGACGAACGTCACCTTCGACAGCCGGGTGCAGAACCGCGATCCCGCGATGGTGGATTTCGAGCGGCCGATGGCGGGCAAGCTGCCCGCCTACGAGAAATACGAGGTGACGGCGGATTTCGCGACGTCCCACCTGCAGGTTTTCCGCGGGCAGGACAAGTCGACCAGCGACCTGGTCATCACCTCGCCCTTCGGTGGTTTCGTGGAGAACGGCTGGGCCTATTACCGCGACCCGGTGTTCTTTCGCACCCAGTGGTTCATCAACCCGTTTGCCTTCATCGCCAGGGTATTTGCGACGGACAGCTTTCCAAAGCCCGATACCACGACCCTCAGCGGCAGACGGATCTATTTCAGCCACATCGACGGCGATGGCTGGCGCAATGTCTCGCTGGTGAAGGGCTACCGGCGGGACGGACTCTATTCGTCCCGGGTCATCCTGGAACGGGCCATTGCACCCTATCCCGATCTGCCGATCACGGTCGGTCCCATCGCGGCCGACCTGGACCCGGCCTGGTCCGGTGACCGGGAGTCCCAGCAGGTCGCGCGGGAAATCTTCGAACTGCCGCAGGTGGAGGTCGCGCATCACACCTACAGCCATCCGTTCGAATGGGGTTTCTTCGAGGATTATACCAAGGCCAAGGAGGCACCCTTCGTCCGCCTCTACAAGATCAATGACGAGACCCTGTGGGGCAAGGAACTGCTGACCAGCGAGGTGGCCAACCAGACGGCGTCGCTTGCCGACGCCTACGACCAGCCGCGCGGCTTCGGCAGCAAGCCGTTCGACCTGCCGCTGGAGTTCGGCGGGGCAACGGAATACGTCGAGCAGTTCGCACCGAAGGGCAAGAAGGCCGAGATCGTGCTCTGGTCGGGCAATACCTCCCCGACCCCGCGGATGATCAAGGCATCGCGCGACGCGGGAATGCTGAACATCAACGGCGGCGATTCGCGCTTCGACCCGGAATACCCCTCCGTCAGCTACGTGCCCCCCGTGGGGCGGACATTCGGCGGGCAGATGCAGATCTTCGCCGTGAACAGCAACGAGAACACCTACACCGATCTCTGGTCGGGGCGGTATTTCGGCTTCCAGGACCTGATCCTGACCCTGAAGAATACGGAAAGCCCGCGGCGGTTGAAGGGCATCAACGTCTATTACCACATGTATTCGGGCGAACGTCCGGCGGCGCTTCAGGCATTGATCACGAACCTCGAATTCGCGCGCAGCCAGCTGATCGCGCCGATCACGGCCAGTCATTACGCCCAGCTTGCGGAAGGTTTCTACTCGACCCGGTTCGAGAAGCTCGGCACCGATCACTGGCGGGTGCTGGATCGCGGGCGCATGCAGACGATCCGTCATGACAAGGCGGACGACCGGGCCGTGGACATGGCAACCGCGACAGGTGTGCTCGGCTATACCTGGTTCCAGGGCAGTCTCTACGTCGCGCTGGATGAAGCGGTTGCGGAACCCGAGTACCGCCTGGTCGCCAGGGACGCCGGCGGGCAGGGGGAGACACCGTCTCTGGTCGATGCGCGCT
>CAJYBQ010000124.1 GCA_913064755.1 uncultured Alphaproteobacteria bacterium | reverse complement strand
CCCCCTCTGTCGTGGAACCTGAGAGACTGGACCAGGTCGGAATGGCGACCTGATCGTACCCCTTCGGTGAGAAGCGGCCTGTTCAGACTGCTTCCGCTTTCCAGAGTGCCGTCACCCAACGGTCCGTTTGCCTGAGAGTTTCCGGGGCGGTTGCTCCTTCGGCGCCGGTCCGTGCCTGTCACCAGGTCAGGGACCGATCTCTCCCGCTGGGTTCGTTCGGACGCCGCCAATGTAGGGGGCTAACGGAATCGACACAACTGGAATCCCCGTCCTTGACCGGCAGGGTGTCGGCCTTCACGCTCCGACCCGACCGGACGGTGGCACGGACTTCCTGCCGGTCGGGAACACAGGCAAACGGAGCAAGCTGATGACGACAAGGGCAGCCCGCGCGGCAGAACTTCTGATGAATGCACGCACGACAAGGCAGCGCCTGCCGGTACTGCCCCCGGATGCCTATCCCGATGACGTCGAGGAGGCCTATGCCGTGCAACCCGCCGTGCGCCGGGCCATCGGCGCGGCAGGGGGCGGGCGCCAGATCGGCTGGAAGATCGGCTGCACCAACGAGACCGCACAGCGCCAGATCGGGATCCATGAACCGTTCTACGGCGGCCTGTTCGAGAATACGTCGCGACCATCGCCTGCGACATTCGACAGCAGCGACTTCTTCATGACGGTGATCGAGGCGGAGGTGGGGTTCGAGATGGCGTCCGACCTGCCCGCCGCCGCTGCCCCCTATGATCCCGGCTCCGTTTCCGATGCCGTCGGCAGCGCCTTCCCGGCCATCGAGATCGTGGACAGCCGGTTCGAGGACTGGACCACCATCGGCGCCATGCAGATCATTGCCGACAACGGCAGCCATGGTGCCTGGGTACATGGCACGCCGGTCAGCAACTGGCAGGACATCGACCTGGCCGACATGGCCGTCACCCTGCACGCGAACGGTGAACTGGTGCGCGAGGGTCAGGGCTTCAACGTGATGGGTCACCCGATCAATGCCCTGACCTGGCTCGCCAACGTGCGCGCGGTCTATGCCCGTGACGGCTTGCGGGCGGGTGACAGGATCAGCACCGGCACCACGATCGTGGTCTACGACGCCGCGAAGGGCGATCACCTGGTGGCGGATTTCGGCCCGCTCGGGCGCATCGAGTTGACGCTGACATAACATTCGCTTGAATTGCGGAATCGGTCGGGTTTCCCAGCTATTGTGCACGTCAGCATGATCGCAGGAGGTCCAGAATGCTCATTCGCAGAACCCGTGGTTGGGAGTTGCCCGAAAGCGCTGCCACACCGGAGAACGTGTTCCTGAACCGTCGCAGCCTGCTGAAAGGCATGGGCATGGGGGCCATCGGCTTGTCCGCGCTTGGCCTGTCGGGGCAGGCACAGGCGGAAGACGAGCTGATTCCCACCGCCGACATGTATCCTGCGGCGCCGAACCTGCGCTATCGCGTCGAACGCGACGTCACGGAAGAAGACGTCAACCTCACCTACAACAACTTCTACGAATTCGGCTCCCACAAGCGGATCTACCGCGACGCGCAGGACCTGAAGATACGCCCCTGGACACTGACCATCGACGGCATGGTGAAACAGGAAAAGACCTGGGATATCGACGCGCTGATACGGAAGCTGGGGGTCGAGGAACGGGTCTATCGACACCGCTGCGTCGAGGCCTGGTCGATGGTCGCCCCCTGGAGCGGCTTTTCCCTGCAGAAGCTGGTGGCACTGGCAGAACCGACAAGCGACGCCCGCTACGTCCGGTTCGAGACCTTCCTCGACAAGGACGTCGCCAGCGGTCAGCGCCAGCGCTGGTATCCGTGGCCCTACGTGGAGGCCGTGACGCTGCAGGAAGCGCAGAACGAGATGCCGTTCATGGTAACCGGTGCCTATGGCAAACCGCTGCCGAAACAGAGGGGTGCGCACCTGCGGCTGGCGCTGCCGTGGAAATACGGCTTCAAGTCCATCAAGTCGATCGTCCGCATCAGCTTCACCGACAAGCAGCCGACCAGTTTCTGGGAAGAGATCAATGCCCGCGAATACGGCTTCTGGGCCAACGTGAACCCGAAGGTCGATCACCCGCGCTGGAGCCAGGCGACAGAAGAGGTGCTGGGCGCGGGTGGCAAACGCGTTCCGACCCGGCTCTTCAACGGCTACGGCGAGTTCGTGGCCGATCTCTACAAGGGCATGGAAGACCAGCGCTCACTCTACATGTGATGGCCTGACGGCGATCCGGGGGAACCCGGGTCGCCGGAATGCACGACCGGCGCGACCGGGCGTCAGTCGAGGGCTTTGGCGGGTTTCGGGGGCACGGCCGGCAGGACGATCCGCACTGTCGTTCCCTTGCCGTGCGTGCTGCTGAGTTCCAGCCGCCCGCCATGCAGTTCTGCCAGTTGCCGGGTCAGCGGCAGCCCCAGCCCGGTACCGGGCGTGACGTCGACATCGCCGCCGCGGCCGAACGGCTCCATGACCTTCTCGATCTCGTCGGCCCTGATGCCGCGCCCGCTGTCCTGCACCCGGATCACGTGATCCCCGGCTGCGTCCAGGCCCGCTTCGAGCAGGATGCTGTCACCGGCATGGCTGAACTTGATGGCATTGCTCAACAGGTTGATGATCATCTGTCGCAAGGCCCGGCGATCGGCATGCAATGCCGGTTCGCTCTCGCGCGGCACGATCAGGCTGAAGTCGCGGTTGCCGAGATCCTGTCGGAACAGGTCCGCCAGCCTGCCCAGTTCATGGGCGAGGTCGAGCGGCTCCGGCTCCAGTTCCATGCGGTTGGCCTCGACCCTGGAAATGTCCAGTACATCATTGACCAGGCTCAGAAGGTGTTCGCCACTCGCGGCAATGTCACCCGCGTAGTCCAGGTACTTCGCGTTCTCCATGCGACCAAGCAGTTCGCTCTTCATGACGGTGGAAAAGCCGATGATCGCATTCAGCGGGGTCCGCAATTCGTGGCTCATGTTGGCGACAAAGGCCGACTTGGCGCGGTTGGCTTCCTCGGCATGGCGCAGGGCGTTGACCGCCTGCTCCCTGGCGTCGGCCATTTCCGTGATGTCGCGCCCCACGCCGCGATAGCCGACGAAGACACCGTCGCTGTCGATCATCGGGGCTGCCGAAATCTCCACATGCTTGCTGATCGTGCCAATGACCAAGGGAATCTGCACCCGCTGAACCGGGCGCAGGGCGGCCATGTCATCCATGATGCCTTCCCATGCGGCCCGTGCCGCGGGGAGTTGCTCCGGGCGCCCCATGCCGACGATGTCGTACCAGCTCTTGCCCAGCACGAAATCGGCCCTGGTCCCGAAGAGCGCCTCGTAGCGATCCGAGACGTAGGTGAACCGCATCTCCGAATCGATCTCGAAGTACCAGTCGGAAGCCAGTTCGGCAAAGCCCCGGAAGCGTGCCTCGCTGCCCTCGTGTGTCAGGATGGCAGTCTTCTGATCGGTGATGTCGACAATGACGCTGTCGTGGTAGACCTCGCCGAAGCGGTCCCGCGTGGTCCAGCCGTCCTCACGCGCCCAGCGATGCGACATGGTCACCGGGTTGGTCCAGCCGAACTCTATCGAATAGGGCTTCAGCGTGCGCCGGTGCTCCAACATCAGGTCGATGTAAGGCTGACGGCATTCCTCGTCGAAGGTGTAGAACCAGTCCTCGGGCTGGATCCTGTGGATGTTGCTCGTCTGCTCACCGCCCATGAACCGCGCCGGACGCCCCCAGACCTGCACGTACTTGCTGCCCTGGCGGCGGCGGCAGAACAGGATGCCATCGACGTTCGACATGTAGGTCTTCAACTGCTCTTCGCGCTGCTTGAAACCGGTGACATCACCGATCACGTGCAACCGTCCGCCGTTCGGCAGACAGCAGGTCGCGGACATTGACCAGAGACCGGATGCCGTCTTGTCGATCAGCGGCGTCCCGGGAGCATCGAACCCGCGCAACAGGTTCGCCCGCATCTTGTCCTCGTGTCCGAGAGAGCCGGGAATCATGTCGTTGGCGAGAAGCACATCGATCTGTTCCTCGATGGTGCCGTTCGGGATCGGGAAGATGTCCTGGTCAGGAAAGAACTTCAGCAGTCCGGGTGACCAGGTCTTCAATCGACGATCCGGACCGAAATACATCAGCCCGAGATTGGTGACCGCCGGACCGGAGAGCAGGTCATTGATCACCTGCTCGACCATGACGTCGTCACGCTTGCATTCCCACAGGATCGCATCACCGGCGAGCACCTGGCCCGCCACCTGCCAGCCGTCGGCGCCCCGCAATGGCCGGGCAGAGAGGTCGGAAAGCTCCCCGATCGGGTCCAGGGGACCTGCACCGTCGGGAACCAGGTTGTCGTAGGCGGCGCTGGTCACGATCACCTGCGCGGCTTTACCACGCAGACCGCGCGTCACGATCACCGGCGCATCCAGTCGCGCGAAAGCATCGACCAGCACCTGATCCATCATGCCGGAACCGGACATCGCCGGGTCAATTGGAAGCACATCACCCATGCGACAGTTCTTACCGCTTCCAGAACTAAGACTTCGTGAACAGCGCTGACTGCTCGGATCATGCGACGCGCGCAGGTGCCTGCGGGACAGTTGCCCAGAACTCAGGATCATGTCCGTAGAAAATCCGCGCGCCGCGCCGCTGCAGTTCCTTCAACTTGTCGAGGCTGCGGCGCATTTCGTCCGCATCGTGCAGGATCATCGGCAGCCGCATCTCCTCGAGTGTCCGGCGCAGGTAGCAGGCATCACCGGTCAGGATCACATCGCCGGTGTCCAGCCGCACCTTCAGCGACTGGTGCCCGGGTGTATGGCCGTAGGTCGGCAGGCAGACCACGCTGCCATCACCGAAGATATCGTGCTCGCCATCGACCAGGATGCGATCGTGGCCGTGATCGAAGTCCTGGCGCATGAAACCGTTCTTCGCGGCCAGGTCCGGGTCGTTGGCGGCTTCCCATTCACGCCGCTGCAGCACCATCGGGCAATCGGGAATGGCATCATTGCCCCCCGCGTGATCGAAATGCAGGTGCGAATTGATCAGGTAATCGATGTCTCCAACGCCGACACCCATCGCGCCCAGCCGCGCCGCGATATCCATCCCCGGGTCGAAGACGATATCGTAATACTTCGCGATCTTGCCCAGCCGCGCCGCCGGATCGGTCAGCACCTGGCTGTTCAGGCCGCTGTCGAACAACACCCTGCCCCTGGGATGCTCGATCAGGTAGCAGGGAACCGGAACCTTGATCTTGCCTTCCGCCCCCTCGAGCATCGCCTTCAGGTTCATGGTCAGCCAGCCACAGGTCATGGCGTAGAGGCGAATGGTCATTTCAAGCTCCCCGGTCAGGCTTCACGAGCAGGCGCGACAGGTAGGCGCCGTAATCGTTGCCCTTCATTGCAGCCGCGAGCGTCTGCAGGCGCGCATCGTCAATCCACCCCGCACGCCATGCTATTTCCTCCGGCGAGGATATCTTCAGGCCCTGACGCTTGTCGATGGCATGGATGAACTCGGCGGCCTCCAGCAGGCTGCCCGGCGTGCCGGTATCGAGCCAGGCAAAGCCGCGCCCCAGGGTCTCCACCCGCAGCTTGCCGCGTGCCAGGTAGTGGCGATTGACGTCCGTGATCTCCAGTTCGCCGCGCGGCGACGGCGTGATGGCGCGCGCCACGTCGGCGGCGTGCCGGTCATAGAAATACAGGCCGGTCACCGCGAAGGATGAGGGCGGTTTCTCCGGCTTTTCCAGGATGTCGATGGCGCGGTTGTCCCTGTCGAAGCTGACCACGCCGTAGCGTTCCGGGTCGGCCACCTGGTAGGCGAAGACCACCGCACCATCCTCGAAGGATGCCGCGTCCCGCAGCATCCCCGAAAAGCCGCGCCCGTAGAATATGTTGTCGCCCAGCACCAGCGCGGAACGATCACCGGCAACGAAGTCCTCCGCGATGATCAGGGCCTCGGCAATGCCCTTCGGCGCGGCCTGTTCCGCGTATTGCAACGACAGGCCCCAGTCGCGGCCATCGCCGAGCAACTGTTGGAACCGCGGCAGGTCCTCCGGTGTCGAGATCAGCAGGATGTCCCGGATTCCCGCCAGCCTCAGCGTCGACAGCGGGTAATAGACCAACGGCTTGTCGTAGACGGGCAGCAGCTGTTTCGACACCACGCGGGTCATGGGATGCAGTCGCGTCCCGGCGCCGCCTGCAAGCACGATTCCCTTCATGAAACACCCTTTCCGTCATGCGACCCTGTCTCGCCCAGATCACGCAAGAGTTGAGCCAGATACGGCCCCCAGTCCGGCTGTGAAATGCCGAAAGCCGCACGAATGCGGGTGCAGTCCAGCACCGAATTGGCCGGTCGCCGTGCCGGTCGCGGGAAGGCATCGGTGGTACAGGGCGCGATCACCAGGTCGGGGTAGTGGGCCAGGATCGCCCTGGCAAATCCGAACCAGGTCACGGCGGGCGCACCGGCGAAGTGATAGGTCCCCCAGGGGACGATGTCCGACCGCGCCACGTGTGCCGCGATGTCCAGGCAGGCATCCGCGATGGCGTCCGCCGGTGTCGGGCCACCCACCTGGTCGTCGACCACCTTCAGGTTGGTCGATCCGGACGCCCCCAGCCGCAGCATGGTCTTCACGAAGTTCTCGCCCATGGCACCGAAGACCCATGCCGTGCGCAGGATGATGTGCTTGCCCCAGGCATCGTAGACAGCTTTCTCACCGGCAAGCTTGGTGCGCCCGTAGACGGTGGTCGGGCCGGTCGCGGCGTCTTCGCCGTAAGGCCCCTGCGCGGTGCCGTCGAAGACGTAGTCGGTCGACAGGTGGATCAGGGGCACGGCCGCCAGGCCGCAGGCCAGCGCCACGTTTCCTGCCCCCGTGCCATTGATGGCCATGGCCAGTTCCGGTTCCGCCTCGGCCTTGTCGACCGCCGTGTAGGCGGCACAATTGATCACGATGGCGGGGCGCAGATCGGCGATGGTACGGCGCACGATCGCCGCGTCGGTGATGTCCAGTTCCGCATGGTTCAGGCCGACGACTCCCTGTCCTCTTGCCAGCGCCCGCCAGCGCAGGGATGCACCGACCTGCCCACCGGCACCCAGGACAAGGATGGTCATCCGCCATCCCCCAGCCTGCCACGGTCATGCACGCGGGCCAGCCAGTCCCGGCGCGCCATGTACCAGCGGATCGTGTCCTCCAGCCCATCGGCAAAGCTCATCTTCGGTGCCCAGCCGATTTCCTGCTCCACGCGGGTCGGGTCGATGGCATAGCGCTGGTCATGACCGGGCCTGTCCTTCACCCGGGTCACCAGGTTCCAGTGCGGCGCGTGAGGTGAATCCGGCACCAGGGCATCCAGCCGGGAACAGAGTTGCCGCACGACATCCAGGTTCTGCTGTTCGCCCCGCGCACCGACCAGGTAGGTCTGCCCGGGCTTGCCCCGCTCCAGGACCGCCACCAGCGCCGCCACGTGATCATCGACGTGGATCCAGTCGCGCACGTTGTCGCCCTTGCCGTAGATCGGCAGTGCACGGCCATCCAGCGCGTTGAGGATCATCAGCGGGATCAGCTTCTCCGGGAACTGGAACGGCCCGTAGTTGTTGCCGCAGTTCGTCACCAGCACAGGCAGTCCGTAAGTCACCCCGAAGGATCGCACCAGGTGGTCCGACCCCGCCTTCGACGCGGCATAGGGCGAATTGGGTCGATAGGCGTCGCCCTCTCGGAAGTAGGCACCTTCGGCCAGGCTGCCATAGACCTCGTCGGTGGAGACATGCAGGAACCGGAAGCCTTCGCGGGCCTCCCCCTCCAGCCCGCGCCAGTAGGCCAGCGCGGCCTCCAGCAGCACGCCCGTCCCCGTCACGTTGGTGCGGATGAAGGCGGCAGGACCATCGATCGACCGGTCCACGTGGCTCTCGGCCGCCAGGTGCATCACCGCGTCGGGACGAAAGCTCTCGAATGCGCCGTTCATTGCCTCCGCATCGCAGATATCGGCCTGCAGGAAGCGATGGTTCGCGCGATCCGCCACCTCTTCGACATCCTCCGGTCGCCCGGCATAGGCCAGGCAATCGACGGTCAGGACTTCGGTTCCGGCGCGGACCAAGCGCCGCACGAGGGCGGAGCCTATGCAGCCGCAGCTCCAGGTG
>CAJYBQ010000123.1 GCA_913064755.1 uncultured Alphaproteobacteria bacterium | reverse complement strand
CGTCCGCGCGCAAGGGGAACGGCGTCAACGCCAGTTCGCCGCCGAAGACCTTCCCGTAGATGTGATCGATCCGCGCGACGGTCTCCTCGCCATCCCGTGCCAGGTCGAACCGCAGCAGCATGTCGGTCATCCCTGCCGGACCATCCAGCCGCGCAATCCGCACTTCCTGCGGCGTACCGGTCTGCGGCGGGAAGATTTCGGTCAGATGGAAATCGGCGTTGATGCCCGCGACGGACGCATCTGCCGTGGTGACAGCCGCATCCTCCACCAGGACATTCAGTTTACCCGACAAGTCATTGTCATTGCGCACTTCCAGGTGAGCCGAAAGCGTGCCGCCGGTCAGGCTCACGCCTTCCGGCAGGACCGTTTCGCGCAGATGATCCGATACCCGGGCAAGCGCCGTCGGCGGCAGTTCGAAGACCGCATCGCCTTCGCCCGGTTCCGGGTCCAACGCGGCGACCAGCTTGCCCTCGTCAGGGCCGGAGCCGGCGGTCGCGTCCAGCCGCACCGGGCGCTGGCCCGCGTTCACGGTCGCGTCGAATGCGATCGGCGGAACACCCGGCAGCAGCGCCGGATCAACGACCACATCCGCCAGGCGGACCGTCGTGGCGATCATCGAAGCCGCCGTATCGAGCCGCCCGTCGAGCGCGATGGCCCCCGTCGACAGCAGGGCCGGAAGGGTCATCCCGCCGCCGCCCAGGGTGAACGGGCCTGACAGGGCATCGGGCCCGTCGCCTTTCAGGTCGAGGGCCAGCGTGAGCGGTTGTATCCGTATCGGTTCGGTGCCGATCGCGGCCACCTGCACCGCAGACTGGCTGGCCTGTATCTGTACGCTTACGGAGGTGCCGGTTGCGGCGCCCGAGGCGAAGGAAAGCCCACGGAAAGCGATTGCCGGTTCGCTGATCACGACCGCGCCGTCGGCGAATCGTGCCTCGTCGATATTGATGGTGCCGTTGCCGGTTGCCGTTGCCTCGCCGGAACCGGTTGCATCCAGCGTCAGGCCCGCGGCGAAGGACAGGCCGGAGGCAATGTTCTCCCCTCCGTCCCATTCGCCGCGACCGGCGAAGCTGCCCTGCAGGGTAATACCGTCCGTCACCTGCAGGTCACCGGAAAAACGCGCGACATCGATTGCCAGCCCGTCCACGGCGATCCCGCGCGCGTGAAGCGCCAGCTTGGCGGCCCGCACTTCGTCGGCAGCAATATCCAGCCTGCCGACGGACGCGGTCAGCGTCATCTCGCCCATGCCGGCCTTGCCTGCGCCGACGAAGCGCAGACGTGTCGGATCGGATCGCGGCAGGCTGACACGCGCACCTTCTTCGAGCGCGAAGGTGATATCGGGGCCGAACAGCGCGGCCACCTGCGCCGGAAGCGCCCCTGGTCGAGGCCCCGTGACCCTGCCATCCAGCCGACGCGGGGTGAGCCATATCCAGTCATTCGCAAATGTCCCGTCCACGTCCACATCCAGGGAAAGCCTATCAAATTGTCCGTCCACTGCCGCTTGCGTCGGGATCAGCATGACCTGGCCTGCAAGATTGCCTTCACCCTTGGCCGAGGCCAGTTGTCCGGCCAGGTCGGCTGCCCCGTCCGTCGTGGCATTGAGGGACAGCGCCAAGTCGACAGATCCGCCGCGCAGCGGTGAAGGGCCGACGAAAGGTGTCAGCATGGGCAGCAGCGGTGCCAGGTCCGGCAGGGCGACTTCGACATCGATGACGCTTTGCAGCCTGTCGACCGGCCCGGACCCGATCAGGCTGAACGTGACCTCGCCACCAGCCACGGCGGCAGCCAGGTCAGCGTTGAAGTATTCCTTCTGGCGCCCGGCAACCAGTTCAAGGGTCGGCACATTCAGGTCCTGCGGCAGCCAGGGTGGACCGACAACCAGGTCCCGGGCAGAGAGCTTCCCGCGCCCCGTAAGGTCCGGCCTGAGCGTCACGTCGATCTCGCCCTGACCCATACCGCCCGGACCATCGATGCGAAGGGGGCCTGACACGGTCAGCACTCCGCGCTTCAGGATGGCGGTGCCACCGAAATCAAGGGCGAGGTTCCCCATATCTCCGGACAGGGCAAGCCGAACGTCCTCGACCGCCAGTTCCGGCAGGTTGTCCGGCAGCGCGAACGGGGTGGATTCAGCTGCGGCACCATCATTCGGGATCAGGGCCATGACCGGTCCGGCATCCGGTCTGCCGTCGCGCAGCCTTCCTGTGATCTCGACCCCGGCGGCGTCCACGCCGACCAGGGACAGTCCATCAAGCCTGATCGACAGTTTCCGTAACCGGACATGGGCGCCCGACGCATCGCCGATCAACAGGCGTTCGATCACGGCACCGTCCAGGTCCAGCCGCGTGACGGCCAGGGTCACCGGCGCGACACCCCTGCTGGCGAGATATGTCGTCGTCGCCCATTCCGTGATCGGCTTCCGCGCCAGGACCAGCACTGCAAGCAGGACGATCACGCCAGCAAGAAACAGGCCGAGAAGGCGCAGGCCCCGTTTCATGCGACCGATGCCGTTGGCATCGCGGGCGCGATCACTGCCTGGCGGCAAGCTGGGCCGCCTGCCCTTCCCTGATCGTCCATTCGACGATGTCACGAAGCACCACGCCCAGCGCTGCATCGAAGGCACGTACCGTCTGCTTGATCCCGGGTCCCGTCGGGCTGGCAACCGCTTCGAAGCTGGCGGAGTTCATGATGGCCTGCCGCGACTGCCGGATCAGCTTGGCGTTGATGCGCACCCGCACCTGGCCATTGCGATAGCTCTCCACCTGGAACTCGCGCAGTTCGGTCTTCAGGCTGTAATCCGCCCGCAGGCCGATGGCCTGGCGTCCCACCGCGACGATCGTGCCGCTGTTCTCGAAACTCTCGACCAGCAAGGTCTGGATCATCTTCGGCGCACGCTCGGTCCAGCGGGTGTCGGCGAAATACTTCATCTCCAGGTCGCTGGGTCGCACGGCGATGCGCGCGCCCTCCAGCCCGCCGGACGCCAGCGGTTCCTCGATCACCAATTGCCAGTCCACGCGCGGCAGACCGGGCTGAAACGTGCTTTTCGGTGTCAGGGTGAAGATGTTCGATGCCGCCTTGGGCACACCGAGGAAGTTGCCGCATGCGGCCACGCCGAATGCCAGGGGCACGGCCACGATGGCAAGCCGCAGGGTTCTTCCGATCAAGCGTTTCATTCCGCGTCCACCTCAGCCCCTTCGACGCCCAGCAGGGTCTGGGCTCCCCCGGTCTCGAGCCGCTCCGTCAGGCGGGAGATGGCGGCAACCATCAACCGCGCCTCGGTAATGAAACGCTGTGCCTCCCCCAACCCGTCGTGGGTGAAGCCGACCAGTGGCTCCTCGGCCCGTTGCACGATCCGGTTGGCAGACGCCATGACCTCGGCCATGTCGCGGTTCGTCGCCCGCAGCTCGGCAATCAAGTTACCGAGGTCCTGCGATACGGTCTGATCGATCCCCACCATCGCACCGCGTGCCACCGCCATGGTCTCCGCCGCGTCGTCCATCAGGGTATCCGCCTTGGCCGCGGCGGAGGCGACACTGGCGGCACTCCGCTCCATGGCCAGCAAGGTGTTCTGGATGCCCGCCTGCTGGTTCGCCAGCGTACCTGTCAGCAGTTTCAGGTCGGACAATATGCCGGCGAACTGGGCCTGGTTGTCGTCCCCCAGCAGGTCGGCCAGCCGTTCGGCAACGACGATTGCCCGCCCCAGCAGTTCCGGTGCCCCGGAAAACAGCTTCTCCAGTTCGGACGGCGCCGACGGGATGATGGGGCGTTTGGCCAGCGGCGGGATACCCAGTTCCGGGCTGCCGGCCACCGCGCCTTCGATGCTGACGAAGGCCACACCGGTGATGCCCTGCAGCTTCAGGCGCGCGATGTCGCCTTCCTTGATCACCAGGTCCTCGCCGATCTCCACCGTCGCCTGGACCTGGCTCGGGTCATCCGGGTCGATCACGATGTCTGCGACACGCCCGATCCGGATGCCGCGATAGCGCACGTCGCCGCCAACGGCCAGGCCGCTGACCGAGCCACGGAAGAAGATGTCATAGGACCGCACACCCTTGTCGAGGTCATTGCCCGAGACCCAGATCACCATCCCCATGAACAGCAGGGTGAACAGCACGACGGCACTGCCGATCAGGATATGGCTGCCACGGGTTTCCATCTATTGCCTCGCTTGCCGGGCGGCGCGCGCCCTGGGACCGTGAAAATAGGATTGCAGCCATGGATGCGGATTCCGTTCCAGTTCCGCAATGGGTGCAACGGTCAGTACCTTGCGCTCCGCCAGTACGGCCACACGGTCGCAAATCGCATAGAGACTGTCCAGATCGTGGGTGATCATGACCACGGTCAAGCCCAGGGTGTCGGACAATTCCCGGATCAGGATGTCAAAGGCCGCGGCCCCGACGGGATCCAGCCCGGCCGTGGGTTCGTCCAGGAAGACGATCTCCGGGTCCAGCGCCAGTGCGCGCGCCAGCCCCGCACGCTTGCGCATGCCGCCCGAAAGCTCCGACGGGAACTTGGCGCAGGCGTCATGCGGCAGGCCGACGATGGCGATCTTCAGCCCCGCCAGTTCGTCCATCAGGGCGCGCGGCAGGTCGGCATGTTCCCGCATCGGGGCCTGCACGTTCTCGGCAACCGGCCGCGAACTGAACAGCGCCCCGCCCTGCAACAGCACCCCCCCGCGCTGCTCCCGGGCACGCCCGCCCGCGGGCTCGAGCTTGCCCCGTACCTGGCCGAAGACCGCGATGGTTCCGGCGGCGGCCTGGTTCAACCCGATGATCGTGCGCATCAGCACCGACTTGCCGGTGCCCGAACCGCCGACGACACCCAGCACCTCCCCCTTGCGAACGGTCAGGTCGAGCCCGTCGTGGACCACCTGGGGGCCGAAGCGGGTGGTCAGGCCCCTGACGCGGATGATCGCATCCTCGTCGGATGGAGAAGCCGATGCTGCGGACCCTGTCATCGTGGTTTCGGACATCCGGCGCTAGAATCCCACGATGTTGAAGAAGATGGAGAAGGCAGCATCCACCACGATGACGATGAAGATGCCCTGCACCACGGCCACCGTGGTCTGGCGGCCGAGCGAATCCGCACTACCCTCCGTCTTCAGCCCGGCGTAGCAGCCGACCAGCCCCACCAGCGCGCCGAAGACCGGTGCCTTGATCAGTCCGACCAGGAATGTCGGCAGCGTGACAGCCGCCGCCAGCCGGTCGGTGTAGAGTGTCGGCGAGATGTCCAGCGCGGCCCAGGCCATCAGCCCGCCGCCGATCAGCCCCATCAGGTTGGCGAACAGGGCCAGCGGTATCATCATCAGGAACAGCGCCAGCACCCGCGGCAGCACCAGGACCTCTATCGGGTCCAGGCCGAGGGCGCGCAGGGCATCGACTTCCTCGTGCACCTTCATCGACCCGAGCTGCGCGGCGAAGGAACTGCCGGAACGGCCCGCGACGACAATCGCGGTGAGGAGTATCCCGATGTCCCGAAGGATCGAGACAGCGATCAGGTTGACGACGAAAATCTCCGCGCCGAAGCGCTGCAACTGCTCCGCGCCCTGGAATGCCAGCACGATGCCGACCAGGAACGAGATCAGGCCGACGATCGGCAGGGCGTTGAGACCGGCCTGTTCCATGTGATGCACCGTCGCGGTGAGGCGTAACCGCCCCGGCCGCCGGACAACGCCCGCGAAGCTTTCCACCACCGCGCCCAGAAAGCCGATCATCGATGCCATCTCGCGCAAGGCCGCGACCGTTCCACCGCCCAGGCGGGCAAGCGCGGCGACGAAAGGGTTCTCCCGCACGGATGGCTCTGCCGGTTCCGCACGGGCCGACGAGACCCGCTCCAGCAATTCCGGCACCCCGTGCTGCGCGCCGGTCATGCCATCCGGCAGGGCAATCGACAGCCGCTCCGCCAGTTTCAGCACCAGCCAGGCCCCGGTGGTGTCAAACGCGGAAATGGCACCGAGATCAAGTTGCCGGAAGCCCCCCGGCGTCACCCGCAGGTCACGGATCAGCCGGTCGATCTGGCGCGCGTTGTCCACCGTCCATGCCCCTGACAGCCGCAAGGCGGGACCGGTGCCGGATGCCAGCCACTGGCTGTCGCCGCCACGGTTGCCAACAAGGGGTGCGTCGGAAATATTGGACACGTCACGCAACACCGTTCAGGAGGGACAGGAATGCCCCGGTTCGACGCCAACATAGACCTTATGTTCACTGAACGGCCATTCCTTTCCCGGTTTCAGGCCAGCGCCGATGCCGGTATTCCCGCGGTCGAGATCCTGGCCCCCTATCCCCATGGCGCGACCGAAATCCGGAATGCCGCCACCGGGGCCGGCACCGACATTGTCCTGATCAACACCCCGATCCTGGATCCGGAGGCCGGGATCATCGGCTGCGCGGCAGACCCTGCCCGGCGCGACGAGTTCGAATCGTCCGTCGCCACCGCGCTGGACATGGCCAGCGCCATCGGCGCGCCGCGCATTCATGTCATGGTCGGCAACGGCGACCCCGAAAGCACGGCGGCGAATGACTGCGCCGTCGCGAATTTCCGCGCCGCGGCGGCGGAGGCAAGGACCCGCGACCTGATCCTGATGCTGGAACCGCTGAACCTCGTCGACCGGCCGGGATACTTCCTCAGCACCAATGACCATGCCTGCCGCCTGCTTGACCGCATCGGTGCGGAGAACATGCAACTGCAATTCGATGCCTACCACACCCAGACCATGACCGGCGACCACACCCGCACGTTACGGGGACTGCGCGCACGGGTCGTGCACATCCAGATCGCCAACCCGCCCGACCGCCACGAACCCGGTGCCGGTGAAGTCGATTTCGACTGGTTCCTGCGACTGGTCGACGACCTTGGCTATGGCGGTCCGATCGGCCTGGAATACATCCCCTCGGGCACGACGGCGGCCAGTCTTGACTGGTTCCGCACGAACGGGTGCCTTGGACGGGTGGTCCTGCATCGGTCGCCGCGGCTCAGGTCGCCTTGAATTGTGCGGAGCAGCCGCGTGCTGCCAGTCTTTCGGCATGAGCCGAATTCACGTCCTTGTCGCCCTGATCCTGCTGATCCTGCCCGGCGTTGCCCATGCGGACGGCGACGCGGCCTTGCTGTCGCCACCCGACGCCTGGGCGGAGGCGGAAAGCGGCCGGGTCGTGATCATCGATATCCGCAATTCCCCGGAATGGGCCTGGACCGGCGTTGCACGGGGCGCGGCCCGCGCCAGTTGGTGGCAGGTGCCGGGTGGGAACGGGTTTCTGGACGACGTGCTGGCCATCGTCGGCAATCAACGGTCGCGCGCCATCGCGCTGATCTGTGCCCGCGGGGTCCGGTCGAGCGCCGCGGCGGCGTTCCTGAGGGCCAACGGCTTCACCAACGTGCGCGATATCGGCGAGGGGATGCTGGGCAGCGCCGCCGGCCCGGGCTGGCTGGCGCGTGAACTGCCCGTGGAGTGACGAAGACCATTGAATGACAGGCAGGGATCGCCAGATTATCCAATGGGAACAGGTAGCGGTACCAACAGTGGCGGGAAGACCATCATGCACAGCACCATCAGGCGCCTTTCATTTTCTGTACTGCTGGTGAGCGCTCTCGCCCTGCCGCTCGGTGCCGCACGCGCCGACGGCGACCCGGTGAAGGGGGAGAAGTTCTTCCGGCAGGTCTGTGCCCAGTGCCATATCCCCCTGCCCGGTGATCCCCTGGCCGCGCCGAAACTGAACGGCATCATCGGACGGCCCATCGCGGCGAAGGAAGACTATCGTTATTCAGATGCCTTCATGGCCCGCAAGGCGGAGGGCATGATCTGGACGGAAGAGAACCTGGTCGCCTTCGTCCGTGATCCGCGCGACTTCATTCCCGGAACGGTGATGCAGTTCGTGGGCGTGAAACGGGGCAGCGCGCGCGCCAACCTGATCGCCTACCTCAAGTCCATCCAGTGATCTTCCCCTGCCCCGCCGCACGATAGGCCGGTGATGCAATTCGGCCGCCGGATGGTCTAACCTTTCCGGCATGAAACGGATTGCATTGCCCGAGCAGGGTACGGACTGGCCAACACTGTCACGACAGATGACGGAGATGGCCCGCGACGACACGGCCTGGCGCGGCGGTCGCGTGCCCCTGTTCGTGGTCAAGGCCACGGACAGCGGGCCGCAGGTGGGGCAGGCAGCGTCCGCCCAGCTCTTCG
>CAJYBQ010000122.1 GCA_913064755.1 uncultured Alphaproteobacteria bacterium | reverse complement strand
CCGCGGGTGGGGGCTGATGTCCCGCGGAGTCCCTCACCCATGTTAGGAATGCGCCGGCCTGGCCGATCCGGGTTCAGTTCGCGGCGCTGAACGGTTCGTCGCTCCGTCGCCCCAGGTCGCCGCACAGCAGCAACCATTCCAGGGTCAGCGCGGCATAGGCGGGCGATTGCTCGGCACCGACACCATCACTGTAGATCTGTCGCTGGCACTCACGCTCCAGCACGGCACGGCCATAGCTGCGCCAGCGCCTTGCGCCGGGCATGTCGGGGCACAGCGTGCCAAGCAGGAACAGCCCCGCGGCCTCCGCCACCAGGTGGTTGTTCGCCGAGGAATGCCGCGACGGAAAGCGCGCCAGCCACCAGCCATGCTGGTAGAGGCTGCGCAGCAGCGCGTGGCGGGTATCCGCCGCGAAGCGGTCACCGACCAGGCTGAGGACGACCAGGATGCTGACGATGCGGAACCCGACCTCGATCCCCGAGGACCAGTGAACGCCCTTGTAGACGGGATTCTCGGCCACCCAGGACGCCAGGTGACGTTCGCAGGTGGCAACCGCCGATGCATCTTCGGCGACCAGCGCGTAGGCGGCGATGGGTTGCAGGTACTGCAGCCTCGACAGTTCCCAGACGTTCTTCACGTCGCCGTATTCGTCGGCGTGCCGATAGGAGATGTCGAAGCAATAGCGGTCGTGCGGCCAGCGCTGACCCGTCGCCGGATCCAGGTGCCAGTCGGGAACATGCACCCCGTCCACGGCAGCCTGCCCCGCACCCGTGTCCGGTTCCGGCCAGTCGATACCCAGGAAGGACAGTCGCCCGGCCTGTGTCGCGACGGCGTGCGCGGACCAGTCGGCCAGCAGTTCGGCATCGCCCGCCACGCGACCGACCCCCTCGGCCAGCCCCGGCCAGGTGGGCAAGGCCGGTTTCGTGCCATCGAAGCCGGTGACGGCACCGGGCAGATGCAGGCGGCTGACGCGCCGACGGAGCTGTTCTTCCAGGCGATGCGCGATCTCCGGCGCGGACATGGCAGCCAGCCGGTTCCGGTACCAGCGCGCCTTGCGCACCAGCCTGACCAGGTTCTCGCTGCTCCCCTGTCCCTTCACCATCCGCTCCCGACCCATCAGCCTCTCGGCGCCAGCAGTATCCGATAGGATGCCGCCAGCCGCTTGAGCACAACCTCTGCGACAAACAATTCCCTGACCCGCTCTTGCGCGGATCGTGCCAGATGCAACCGCAGGTCGGGATCATCCGCCAGGCGTGTGATCGCCGCCGCCAGTGCCGCCGGGTCGCCAACGGGTATCACCAGGCCGTGCTGACCATCGGTCACGATCTCCGGCACTGCGCCAACCGGCGTGACGACCGGGACCAGTCCGGCGGCCATGGCTTCCAGCAGGCTGTTGGGAAAGCCTTCGCCGTGGGACGGCATCAGGAAGACATCCCCCCGTCGCTTCAGCGCCAGAAGGTCGGCGTGGGCCAGGTAGCCCTGCCGCGTGATCTGCTGCGGCAGGGCCGCGCCCTCGAATTGCGACTCCAGTGGCTCGATCACCGCTGCAAGCTGCGACGCAGCGTGAACCTGCGCCATCTCCGGCCGCTGCAGGGCTTCGATCAGCACGTAGGCCCCCTTGCGCTTCGCCTCCGTCCCCGCCGTGAAGATGAACAGCGGCGGATCGTTGCGGGGTCCGGCCAGGGGCACGATGGACGCGGCGGGCACGGAATTGTAGAGCACCAGCATCGGCCCCGTCCGCCCCAGTCCGGCCAGGTAGTCCCGCCAGCCCTCCGACTGCACGATCAGCACGTCGGGTGCCGCGACACCGGCACGGATGCCCCGTTGCAGGCGCGGCGACGACCCCTCGTAGAACTGGTCGAAGATGCCGCCGAGCCGCATCATCGTGGGCCGTCGCAGCCGTTTCGCCATCCACAGGTAGATGCAGGATTCCCAGAATGTCTGGAAATCCGATGACTGGATCTGGACGATGTCGATGCGTCGGAACCAGAGCACGAAGGGGAACGACACCAGGTGCCAGAGCGTGGCAAGGGCCGCCACGAAAAGACGCAGCACGCCGCCCTTCAGGATCGCGGCGTAACCGTAGTTGTCCACGACGTTCTTCTTCGGCGGACGTGACGTGGTGTGTGCGATGAAGTCGACCTGGTCGGCCAGTTCGGAGCCCATCAGGTTCAGCATGAAGGTGGTGACACCGCCGGTCGTCGGCGGAAAGGGGCCTACCAGCAGTACCCGCGGGCGTCCGCCTGATCGCGTTCGCGGCGGGGCGTCTGTTGCATCATCCTGGGCCGACATGGGATCCCCGATCGAAAGGACGGCGCTTCCCCGCGCGACGCCCGTCCACGCCAAGGCACGGCAGGCAAACGTCTTTCGCTGGATAACGCACCCTGCCCCTGTAGGGTGTCGCGGCACGAACTGTCAACCGGACGCGACCCTTGCCGGACCCGTCAATCATGCCCGCCTGCGCACTTTCCCGGGCCGGACCACGGTCACGTTCACGCGAAACGGCCGACCGGCCTGCGGGCGCGGCAGGAAACTTGAATGCATCCGGCTGAAACACCCGGGTCACGACTTTGGAGAGATCCCTGATGGGAATTCACAGCAGCATCTGTCGCGGTATGCGCATCCTCGCCCTTGCGTCGATTGCAATCTGCACCTCGGGTCCGTCCCGCGCCGATACAGCCGCCGATGCTGCAAGCACCTGGCTTGACTATATCCAGCGCTTGCCGAAACCTGAAGTGGTGACCGATTTCCTTTCGCCACGGACGGCCCTCGAGTTCCCCGTCTATCCCGGCAATGGTGCCATCACGGCGCAGAACCCGCCGGTGTTCCACTGGCGCTACGACGCCGTGGACACGACCTACGAGGTCGAACTGATCAGCGAGGACGGAACCCGCCTGCACCGGCTGACCCCCTATAACCACATGATGCTGGACGCACCGCTGGCCAAGGGTACCTGGCGGTGGCGCGCGCGCCTCTGGCCCGGCGGACAACCGGCTGACGAATGGAGTGCCTGGCGGCAGTTCAGCATTCACCCGAATGCCCACGTCTTCATCGCCCCGTCGGTTTCGGAGGCCTGGGAGCGGGCCTTGAACAACCGTGGTCCCCGCAGCCTGCCGCCCAAGGAAGGTTTCAAGCTGTTGCGCAAGGAATTGCGCCAGGGCGAGCGCAAGAAGATATTCAACAGTGTACGGCGCACGGTGGAGGACAAGTGGGTCGGTGACGAACTGACCAAGGAACCCCCGGTCGCGACGTTCGAGGTCGAGGATTTCTACGAACGCATCCGCGTTGCCCGCTTCATCGCGGGCGAGGTCAATCGCGCCACCGTGCGACTGTCCACCATCATCTATACCTACTGGCTGACACGGGACGAACCGTCGCTGGCCGAGTCCTGGCGTCGGGCGGCGAACCTGCTGTCCTGGGATCCCGATCATTCAACCGGCCTGCGGTCATCGGACCTGTCGAACCTGCGTATCTCGCTGACCCTGGCGCTGACCTACGACATCACCAGGAAGTGGCTGAACGACGAGCAGAAGGCCGAACTGCTGAAGATGATCGAGTATCGCACCCAGGCGGCATTCGATCGCTTCATCGTGGACCGCCGCCGACAGCTGGAGGTCAAGCCCTACAACAGCCACGGGTTCCGGCAGGCCGGGGCGATCACGGCGATCTCGATCCTGCTGGCGCGTGACTCGTCGCGGGCCAAGAACTGGTTCTTCCGCACCTATCCGATCTATCTCGCCACCAACAATCCATGGGGCGGTGACGACGGCGGCTTCGGCAATGGCGTGAACTACGGCGTCTGGGATGCCCTGAACAGCATGCAGTACTGGGACATCATGCGGAACGCCATCGACGTGGACCCGGTGAACATGAGCTGGCCGAAGCAGGCCGGCATCTTCTTCAGCTACCTGATCCCGCCGGGAACCCCCAACAGCGCCTTCGGGGACGGCGGCGAGTATGAACGCGCCGACGTCTGGGCCCTGCTGGCACAGATGTACCTGCAACGGGTGGATACCCCGATCAGCCGTCGCTTTGCCGCGCTCTGGAACGAGGTCGAGAAACGCGACGACTTCTACGTCCACCTCTGTGGCCCGCCCTACCAGCCGGCACGGGCCTTCGCGCCGGAGGCCTTCGTCGAACTGCCCGATACGGCGGTGTTCCCGTCCATCGGCTGGGTCGCGATGCACAGCGAACTGGACGATCCGGACCGCTATTCGATCCTGTTCAAGTCCAGCCCCTACGGCTCGTTCAACCATTCCCACGGCGACCAGAACAGCTTCATCATCAACGGTCGGCAGCAATCCCTGGCCATCGACAGCGGCTATTACGATACCTGGAAATCCGCCCATCACGAGGGCTGGACCATGCAGACGAAGGCCCATAACGCCATCACCTACGATGGCGGCCAGGGGCAGCCGTTCCAGGACCGCTCGGCGCAGGGCGACCTGGTGAACTTCGCCCGCTGCGGTGACGTGGACATGGCCGTGGGCGACGCCACGCCTGCCTACAAGGGCGAACTGAGCCGCGCGGTCCGCACCATGATGTACGTGCGACCCGACGTGGCCCTGATCTATGACGACCTGGCATCCGAGACCCCGCGCCGGTTCGAATGGAACCTGCACAGCTGGACGGAGATCGAGCGTATCGGGGCCAATGGCCTGAACATCGCCAAGGGCGATGGCAGCGCCTGTTTCACGGTGCTCGGTGCACCCGATTTCGGCATTGGCCAGACCAACCGGTTTCCGGCCGACCCGGACGAGTTCTTCGTGCCCGACTGGCAGCCGCAATGGCATGCAACCGTAGCCACGAAGGAAAAGCTGAATACTGCCGAATTCCTCGTCGCCGTCGATCTCGGCTGCAAGGGCAACGTGGCCGAGGCCGTGACCCGGAAGCCCGGCGGTGGTTTCACCTTGCAGATCGCGGGTCGGAAGATCGAGATCGATGCGACCGGCGGCAGCGCCATGCCGCTGGGGCCGACGAACACCCCGCTGGTCTGCCAGGTTCCGCCGCTGGTGGTCGCCGAGCGGTGATCGCAGGCGGCAGGGTCAGAACTGCCGCAGCAGGCGCATGATGTAGTCGAGTTCATCGGCCGGGCGGCTGCGCTGCCCGGAACGGCGGCGCAGTTCGTCGAGGATTTCCCGCGACCGCTGCAGCGCGCTCTGTGCCGGGACCATGTCGCCGGTGCCTTCGCCCCAGCTGTCGGTGGCGGAACGCCCCAGCGGATCGGTCGGCTGGGCGCTGTCGCCGCCACGGGCCGGGGCATCCTGGTTCCCGGCCTGGCCCTGGCCGCGATCGGCCAGTTCCCGCAACACGGATTCGGCACCCCGCCGCAAGCGGTCCAGCGCCGCCGCCTGCTCGTCCAGCGCCTCGTTGGCCTCGCCCGATCCCAGTGCCGACTCGGCCGAGCGCATGGCGCTTTCCGCCTCGCCCAACTCACCCGGAATGGTGCCCATGCTTTCCGACAGTTGCTGCATCAGTTCGCCCAGGCGACGGCGAAGCTGGCCCTGGGCATCCGCCAGGTCCTGTTCGCTCCGATCACCCGGCGTGCCACCCCGCGCCCCCTTGTTCTTGTCGAACGACTGGGAGCGGCCGAAACGGCTGCGGCCCGGTGAATTGAAGGGATTGGTCTCCGACGGCAGCCTGGCGTCGGGCTCCGCATCCTGCTGGCGCCGCTCGAAAGTGCGGTCCATCAGCGACTGCTGCTGCTCCATCATCTGGCCGAGTTGATCGGCCAGGCGTTCGGCCTGCTGTTCGGATTGCGCCCGCCCGCTCTGGTTCCCCATCTGCAGGTTTTCCAGCATGTTCTGCAGTTGCGACAGCATCTCGCGGGCCTGGTCGCGCGCGCCGGAACGCGACATCTCGCGCGCCTGGTCCAGCATGTCCGCCATGGTCTGGCGTTCCACGTTCCTGGCACCGTCCATCTCGGGCAGTTCATCGCCCGCTTCCATGCGCCGCTGGGCGTCTTCCTGCATTGCCTGCAGATACTCGTCCATCGCGGCCTGGAGTTCATCCATCAGTGCCTGGATCTCTTCTTCCGAGGCACCGTTGGCCAGGGCTTCCGACAGGCGTTCCTGGATATCGCGCAGGCGGTTCTGCGCGGCAGCCATGTTGCCTTCCTCGATCCGCAGCGCGGTCTGCCAGAGCATCTGCGCGCTGGAATCGACCGTCGCGGCATCGGTGCTGCGCGCAATGTCCGTCGCCAGCATGCTGAGCGCGATATGGACCGCGAAGTCGTCGTGATAACGCTTCGGATTGATCTGCAGCGCACGCAGCGCCCGCACCACCCAGGCCTGCTGCGCCACCGGATCGGCCGACAGCCGCTGTCGCACCTCGATCACCGCGCGTGCTGCCGGTTGCCTGAAGCTGCGCGACGGCAGGACGAACGCCAGCGGTTCGGAACGCCCGACCTGGCCGGCATCATCCACGGCCTCCATCACCAGTTCTACGTCATGGCCCGCCCACGGATGGGCCGCCAGATCACGGAAGACGGTATCGATGGCCTGCAGGGGGCGACGCCCCGGCAACGGCAGGTCGAGGCGGATGAGCCCGTCCTGGCCTGGCCGGGTGATATTCACCGACACCCCGGCGATGCCATAGTCGTCGCTGGCACCGTAGACCAGCCGCAGCGCACCACGCAGGGTGCCTTGCGGGGGTTCCTTGACCTCGATCATCGGTACCGCGTCGGGAACGATGCTGATCGGCCATGACGCGATCTCGCTCTCGCCACGCCGAACCGACACGCGGTCGCCGGCGGTGATCACCTGTTCGATCTGCAGGTCCTTCTCGCCCACCCGCTCGAAAGGTTCGCGGGTCGCGCCGATGGCAAGGACCGGGTCGCCGGTGCCGTGATAGCGCGCCAGGAAGCGGCTGCCGGTGGGTACCGCGACAACCTTCGGCGCACCGTCGGCCGCGCTGGACGGGGCCATGGCACTCATGAACACGGGGGGCTGGCCGGTATAGGCCGGCGGGGTGATCCAGGCCTCCAGCACCGTTTCCTCGATCACGCCATCCAGCCCGGCACCGGTATCCAGTGCCGCCACCAGGCGGTCACCTGCGCGTCCCCCGGCAACGGCGAGGCTGAGGCAGAAGATCATCAGCACCAGCAGGCGCCGGGCCATCGGGTCACGGCTGGGCATGCGGGCGTCCGGCGCTGGCGGGGCGAGGGCAGCGCTGCGGACCGCCCTGCGACGGCGAGGCGCCTGCCCGAGCGCCCGCGCCGCGCCCTCCCCCGCCCCGCCCGCCCAGCCGGCCCGCGCACTGGTCAGCGGCCTGTGGACATCTCCGGATTGTTCAAGCCGCCGATCGACCTCTGCCTGCGTGACCGGCCGATAGGCCATCAGGCCCCGTACCAGCAACCAGCCACAGCCGATGACGGCCGCCGCGAGCAGCACCAGGTGCAACAGGCCCGGCAGCATCTGCCAGACGCCCAGCAAAGTGGCGGAAAGCACCAGCAGGACCGCGCAGAACCCCGGCCAGAGCAGTGGCACAAGCCGTTCCCAGGCCATCGACAGGCGTGTCGCGAACAGTTTCCGTCCCAGCACCTTTGCCTGGCGGCGGGTCAGGATCTCGTCCAGCGATACGTCCTGCTGTTCGGCCATCAGCTTCCTTCTGTCTTCCGCCGCCGCCTGCCGCCCTGCGACAGGCCGGTCAGCCGCCGTCTGATTCCAGCCAGGCGGGAATGGCATCCAGACCCAGCAGATCATCGAAGGTCTGGCGCGCGCGCACAACCGCAAACCGGTCACCATCGACCAGAACCTCGGGCACCAGCAGGCGCGTGTTGTACGTGGACGCCATGACTGCACCATAGGCACCGGCACTCATGAAGCAGAGCGTATCACCGGCTTTCACCGGCGGCATCTCACAATCCCTTGCAAACGTGTCCGTGCTCTCGCAGATCGGCCCGACGATGTCGGCGCGAATGGTCTCGCCCGTGGGTGCCTTCTCGGTGCGGATCTCATGCACCGCGTCGTACATGGCCGGCCGCACCAGGTCATTCATCGCGGAATCGAGGATGACGAAGGTGCGACCCTCCCCCTCCTTCACGTAGATGACCTCGGTCAGCAGCGCACCGGCATTACCGACGATCATGCGCCCGGGCTCGAAGATCAGCGTCGCGCCCAGCTGTCCGACCGTGCGGCTGACGATATCGGCATAGACTTCCGGCGACGGCGGCGCGGCCTCGGGGCGGGAGGGAAGGCCCAGGCCGCCACCGGGGGCGCGGG
>CAJYBQ010000121.1 GCA_913064755.1 uncultured Alphaproteobacteria bacterium | reverse complement strand
CCTCCGCACTGCGCCCCGCGGCCAGGGACAACGGGGCGTTCCTACCCCCCGCGCTCGCCGTCCAGCCCTTTCTTCATGCTGATTTCGATGCTGGAAGTCCACGCCCGGCCGACAGTGTGGCGGTCGCGCGCGGCGGCAGTCGGGCCTCGTCGGGCCAGGAACCGTTCAGGCTGGCGACGAAGGCATCCGCCATGCCCTGAATGGCATAACCGCCTGCCTTGCCGGCCCACTCACCGGCGGCGAGATAGGCATCGCGTTCCAGGTCGGACAGGGGTTTGAAACGGACGATCGTGGTGACACGTCGGCTGACCATGCGCCCGTCCGGTGCCACGACGGCCACCCCGGTGGACACCCGGTGGCGCCGCCCGGACAGCAGATCGGGGTATCTTGCGGCCTGCCCCCGCGTTTCCACCTTGGGCAGGATCCGCCTGCCCAGGCCGACAACCGTATCGGCGGCGAGGACGAAATCGCCGGGGTGGTCAGGATGTACATGGGCGGCCTTGGCCCGCGCCAGGCGCTCGGCCAGTTGCTGCGGCTGCTCGTCCGGCAGCGGCGTTTCGTCGAGGTCGGCCGGCACGATGGCGTCAGGCCGCAGCCCGATCTGCCCGAGCAGGTCGCGACGGCGCGGCGAAGCGGACGCCAGAATCAGGCGGGGCACGGTCTGGCGCGGCACGCGATGCCCTGCCCGCGCTTACTTGAAACGGAAAGTGATACGGCCCTTGGTCAGGTCGTAGGGGGTCATCTCCACCGTCACCCGGTCACCGGCCAGCACGCGGATACGATTCTTGCGCATCTTGCCCGACGTGTGGGCCAGGACCTCGTGGTCATTGTCCAGCTGCACGCGAAACATCGCGTTGGGCAGCAATTCGGCGACATGCCCTTCAAATTCGAGAACTTCTTCCTTGGCCATTCTGCACCCTGTTCAGGAAAACCGACGCAACGGGCCATCAGGGCCCGCCTGCTTGGCGCGCAACATGCGTAAATCGGGACACATAATCAAGTGCGGCGCGGGCAAAGCGCTGTTGCATGCCCCGCATCGGTCCGCTATATGCTCCGAGCCGTTCGCGATTGAGGGATTCCAGACGGGCATCCCGAGACCATCACGGCGACGCCCGGGTAGCTCAGTTGGTAGAGCAGCGGATTGAAAATCCGCGTGTCGGTGGTTCGAATCCGCCCCCGGGCACCATTTCCCACGCGACCCATCGAAGATGTTCCGGTTTCCGGTTCAACCGGAACTGGTTGCGGCTGCCGGGCTGCATTTTTCCCGCAGCTTCCGACAGCTTCCGATCACACCCGGAATCCCGGTGATCCCGGCACGGTGCGGGTCCGGTCAAGGTCCTGTCGGACGCGGCGCCGCGCTTGACATCCGCGCTGTCTTTTGGCGATTGAGGTTTGGAAAGCCATCTGATCTGATCATGGGGGTACTGCGTGCCGCGCAAGGGAAACCGGAGCGCGCGCTGGAATGTACCCTGATTGCCAATCCAGTCTGCCGGGCGCAGCGTCGCCCATCGATTGAACCTGACGTGAAAGACCGCCGATGAACATGCTCAAGATTGTTGCGGTCCCGATGCACCGGGAAGGCAGGAAGTTCGTTGCGATCTTCGCCGCGATCTCCATTGCCCTGGCGCTGGTGTGGGAACCCCTGTTCTGGCTCGGCTGCGGACTGACCGTCTGGTGCTATTACTTCTTCCGTGACCCGATACGCACGGTCCCGCAGCAGGAGGGGCTGGTGCTGTCACCGGCCGATGGCGTGGTGTCCCTGATCCAGGACGTGCTTCCGCCGCCGGAACTGGCGCTGGGTGAAGAGCCGCTGCAGCGGATTTCCGTCTTCATGAATGTCTTCAACTGCCACGTGAACCGCGCGCCCATCGCGGGCAAGGTCACCAACATCGCCTACCATCACGGCAAGTTCCTGAATGCCTCGCTCGACAAGGCCAGCGAACACAACGAACGCAACGGCCTGACGATCGAGACGCCGGATGGTGTCAGGATCGGCGTGGTGCAGATCGCCGGCCTGGTCGCCCGGCGGATCGTCTGCTTCGTCTCGCAGGGCGAGGCACTGGGCACGGGGCATCGTTTCGGCCTGATCCGCTTCGGCAGCCGCCTCGACATCTATCTGCCGAAGGGCGTGTCCCCGCTTGTCGCCGTCGGGCAGACAGCGGTCGCGGGCGAGACGGTGCTGGCCGACCTGGTGGGGCCGCAGAAGCAGCGTCCGGGCATCCCCGAATGAGGAACCCCAATCGCATAAAGCTGCGCCACATCGCGCCCAACGTCGTCACGGTTTTCGCGATCTGCGCCGGTCTGACCTCCGTCCGGATGAGCCTGGAGGGGCACCTGGAGACGGGGCTCTACTTCGTTCTGCTGGCGGTGTTCCTGGATGCCGCCGACGGGAAGCTGGCGCGCTTCCTCGATTCAGCCAGCCTGTTCGGCGCGGAGCTGGATACGCTCGCCGACTTCTTCAACTTCGGCATCGCCCCCGGTGTATTGCTCTACAACACGCTCTACATCGGCACCGAGCACGCCAACATCGGCTGGCTGGCGACACTGGTGCTTGCCGTCTGCTGCGCATTGCGGCTGGCGCGGTTCAATCTCTCGACGAAGAGTTCCGGGGCACCGCAGAAGAAGGCCGCCTTCTTCGTCGGCGTGCCGGCACCGGCCCTCGCCTGCCTGGCACTGATGCCGATCTTCATTCACCTGCACGGCTGGCAGACCGAGGAAATCCCCCTTCTTTGCGCGGCCTATACCATCGGCGTGGGCTTCCTGGCCGTCAGCACGGTGCCGACCTTCTCGATCAAGCATGCCTCCATCAAGCGGTCGCAGCTGCCGCTGGCCATCATCATCTCGATCGTCCTGGTGACCTGCCTGATGGTCTATCCCTGGCCGACGCTGATCGCGGCCAACCTGACCTACCTTGCCTCGATGCCGTTTTCCTACCGGTCCGAGCAGAAGCATTCGAAGTCACTGGCCGACGTCTGACCACGCGGCGAGGTCGTGGCGTCGATGGAGAGTGCCGGGAGGACCCGGCATCGAACCGCCCCGCGCGCGCCGGCACCATCGACGTGTCGGACAGCAAGACCCGTCCCGTCCAGCACGCCGGATCAGGGCGACGAGACAGCGCGCGACCGGCCCCCTTCCCGCGCATCGGCGGTGTTCCCGTGATTTATTCTCGCCTGGTCATGCCCAACCGCCGCAAGCAATCGCGGGTTCATGACCCGGAACCAGAGTGGCGGCAGCAGCATCATGCAGAACAGGCCGGGGATGCCGGCAGGCAGTTCCGGGGTGTCGTCCATGTAGGCCAGGGTCTGGAACGGGCGCCGGGCGTTGGCGTGATGATCGGAATGACGCTGCAGGTTGAAGAACAGCAGGTTGGAGAACAGGAAACCCGAACTCCATGAATGCTCCGGCCGGCAGGGTTCGCGCTTGCCATCGACCACGCGCCGCAGCAGCCCGTAGTGGGCCGTGTAGTTCGCCATCGTGATCGAGAACCAGGTCACCAGCGAATGCAGGACGAAGAACGCCAGCACTTCGGGACCGAACAGGGCCACCAGACCGGCGGCGATCAGCAGGGTCACCCCCCAGCTTCTCAGCAGCTCATTGCCGGGGTTCCACCACCCCAGGCCACGCCGCGCCAACCGCTTGCCCTCGACCTCGATGGCGCCGCGCAGGACACCGGGCATTTCCCGCAGGGCAAACCGGTAGATGCTTTCGTTGTAGCGGGAACTCGCCGGATCCTCGGGCGTCGCCACCTTGAGGTGATGGTTGACGTTGTGTTCGATACCGAAATGGCCATAGGCGATGAGTGACAGCGCGAACCGCGCCATCGACCGGTCCCGGGCGGAACGGGCGTGGCCCAGTTCATGCGCGACCAGCACGATGAGGGAATGCACGAAACCGATGCCGACCGTGAAGATCACGCCCTGGACGAGGGAGAAATCCGCCCGGGTCACCAGGGCACAGGCAGCAAGGATACCCAGGGCGTAGCTGGGCACGATGCAATGCATGAAACGGCGATAGTAGGGGTCTCGCGCCAGTTCCTGCGCGACCTCTGGTGCGATGTTGCGGTAATCCCGGCCGATCAGGTGGTCGGCAATCGGCGCAACGCCGAACAACAGCAGGACGGGAAGCGCCGCCAGCACCCATGGATGCACGCCCAGCAGGTGCAGCAGCAACAGCAGGGGCGCAAGCGCCGGTGCCAGGAACCCCACGGGCCAGAAGGCACGGCGCGGGTCTGATCGGGAGATGGTGATCCTGGACAAGGTCTTCTCCTGTTGGACCGGTGGAAACCGTGGATCGGTCATTGCGGGTGATGCAGGGCTGCCTGCGGCCTGATCCAGAACAGCACCACCAGTCCGGCGACGGCGACGGACAGGAACGGGGCATAGGCACCACCGATCAGAAAGCCGAGCGTGTAGCAGGGGGTCAGGAACGCCATGACCATGATCGCGTAGCGGTTCACCCCCCCGAACAGCAGGAACACCGGGAACAGGACACCGATCAGGAACACGAACCCCCGGTAGACCAGTTCCCCGGCCGGGAAGAGCATCGCGGGCATGGACAGCCACACGGCCAGGTGCAGTCCGACCAGCACCGTGACCACGGCGACGACGGGTACCGCGCGGCGTGCCCGGAACCATCGCGTCCTACTGACTTCGCGCAGGTGGGCCGCCGTGGTGAATCCCGTCTGCAGGACCAGTATCGCCACGACCGCTTGCAGACCCTCCCCCGAGAACGAGCGCGCAGTCAGCAACTGGGCAAGGACCGGCGTCGCGAGCCAGACACCGGCCAGCAATGCCGCGAACAGCACGCCGAAACCGACCAGGAAGCCGAGACGAGGATTGGTGCTTTCCGCAAAGGCGCGGTGGAATGTCAGATCGAAATAGGGCGCCAGCAGGAAACCCAGGGCGAGCGGAAGCACCTGGTGGGAGAATGGCTGCACCTCGGCAATGTCCGGTCCGGCGGCGGGCAACGGGGCATTCAGCGCCATCGCGAACAGGACGACGGTCAGGACAAACACGCCGACAGCAGCACCCGCAAGTTGCCGTCGCAACCCGTGGAAGAAGGCCGTCACACAGATGAACCCAACCAGCGGCACGGGGCTTTGCAGCAGGGTCGATATCCAGCCCATGAAGACCAGGTGATAGCCGACCACCAGCACGGAGAAGAACTGCGCGGGCATCAGAAACCGCGACAGGAACCGCGCGCGGGCAGCCTCGTCCCAGACGAAGCCGAAGAGCGCGGCACCAACCACGTTGAAGAACATGAAGAACGGAAAGGCAATCTTCCCGAACTCCTGATCCAGCAGGATCGGCAGGAATCCCCCGATGCACCAGAACCAGGAGCAGGCCAGGAAGAAGGCCGCGGGCAGGCTGCGCATCACGCGTCCTTCACCACCGGCCATAGATGAAACTTCAGTTCGCCACGGCCGATGCGCCGACCGCGCTCTCCCCGGGCCTCGCCGCGGGTATAGACATTGACCTTCAGGTTGGCGTTGAACGGGCGGCCCGACTGGATGGCCTCCTCCAGGTCGTCGTCGAGCGGTTCGACTTCCAGGTGCAGCCCGTTGGTCGAGGGCAGCATGAAGCGGTAGCTGGCGTTGCGGCAGACAATCCTGTGTCCGCCGTTCGTCCGCATGAACAGGTATGACCCTGCCGCTAGCTCGAGGTTTGCCAGCAGCGCGGCGCCGCCGATCGTGCCATAGGAATTCCGATTGGTCCGGCGGTGCGGCACTTCGACGAAGAAGTCGTCCATCGAATAGTTGATGCGCATGCCCAGCCGCCAGACAAGCGGCAGGAACAGGATGGCGAGAATCCGCCGGAGGAACGGGGAGCGGATCGTGGCCCGGTTAAGCGCGATCTCCAGTCTCGGCCCGGCCCATTTGAACCCGGTGGCCGGCGGCCTGTACTTGGCAATCGCATGGGCCGCAGATACCTGTTGCATCCTGGATCTCCCCTAGCTGTCGGAGCGGCGCGCCAGGAGTTTTCCTGTCGAACGCTGCTCCCGAAGAAGCCGGTCTTTCACTTCTTCATCACAGGTGGTAGATACTTCAAATTCCGTGCATCCAGTAGTTTGGAAATTTCGATAACTAGATATCAGGATTTGTAATTGACCAGCGAGAACCAGCCGACCGGAACCTGAACCGCGCGTGGCGAAATTGGGACATCAGGCATCTGACGGCGTTCGAAGCGATCTATTCCACGCGCAACATCTCGCGCGCGGGTCAGTCGCTCGGGTTGTCCCAACCCTCCATGTCGAACCTGCTGTCCCGCCTTCGATCCGTGCTCAATGACCCCCTGTTCCTGCGCCAGCCGAGGGGCGTGCTGCCCAGCGCGCGGGCAGAGGAACTGATCGGGCGGGTGCGCCGGGCGCTGCACGAGATCGAATGCATCATCCAGCCGGCAGCGACCTTCGATCCGGCAAGGGATGTCCGGGAATTCCGCCTTCACATGCTGGACGTGTTCGAAACCACCCTGTTTCCGTCACTGGTCGCCAAGGTGCAGGCCCACAGGGGCGTGAGCTTCAAGTTGCTGCTGACCTCCAAGGTTCCGATAGTCGCGGCGCTGGAGAGCGGCGACGCCGACCTCGCCCTCGGGCTTCCCCCCACCAACCATCCCGACCTGCGGTGGGAGGAGCTGATCCCCATCGACCTGCAGGTCATCGCCAGACGTGACCATCCGACCATCAAGGGGTCGGTGACGAAGGAACAGCTGGAGCAGATCGGGCAGGTATCCATGGACATGGCCCCCGGCGCGCTCGCCAACGGGAAGTTCTTCCGGCTGGTGAACCGCCCGGAAAGACATGACGTGGTGAAGGTCAATCGCGCCTCGTCGGTCATTGAGATCGTCGCCAGCAGCGACCTCGTCGGCTATGCCAACCGGCTGCACGTGGAAGCCTCTCCGCTGCGCGATCGCCTGCAGGTACTGCCCCCGCCTGCCCCGGTCAACGTCCAGAATTTCGAGATGATCTGGCATCATCGCAACGACGCCGACACGGGTCTGCTGTGGCTCAAGGACATGATCCGCAAGACCCTGGCGGAGAAGAAGGCCGAACTGGGGTTGTGAGACTGCGGGCGCCGTCGCTCGCATGGCCGAATTCGGACCTGCCCTTGACGCGCCCGGGGTTGCGGCATTTGATTGCTGCAAGAAGCGTTCGGGGAGGACAGGGCGATGGCATCGGAAAACTGGCAGATCAGGCGGCTCGGCACGGTCCTGGGGGCAGAAGTCACCGGTGTCGTGCTGGCAGAGACCAGCGATGCGGAGAAGGCGGAGATCCGCAGCCTGCTGCACGCCAACAAGGTGCTGTTCTTCCCCGGCCAGTTCATGAGCGCGCCCGACCATATCGCGTTCGGACGTTTCTTCGGTCAGCTGGAGGGGCATCCGAACCTGAAGGACGCCAATGCGGTGGAACATCCGGAACTGTTCCGGCTGGTCGCCAGCACCGGCGGCATTGCCGATGAATGGCACACGGACCTGACGTTCCAGGAACAGCCCGCGCTGATGTCGATCCTGAACATGAAGCAGTGCCCGGAGGTCGGCGGCGACACCATGTGGTGTGACCTGGTCGCCGCCTACGAGAAGCTCTCACCGCCGCTGCAGGACCTGTGCGACGGCCTGAGCGCCCTGCATGATGCCCACCCGCACAACCGCCCCGACCGGATGACCATCCACCCGATGATCCGCCACGACCCCGAGACCGGTCGCAAGGCGCTGTTCATCCACCCGGTCTACGCGATCCGGTTCGAGGACATGACGGAGCGGGAAAGCCGTCCGATGCTGGACTTCCTGAACGATCATGCCACGCGGGTCGAATTCACCTGCCGGGTGCGCTGGCAGCCGGGGACGCTGACCATGTGGGACAACCGCTGTGTGCAGCACAATGCGATGAACGACTATGACGGCTTCAGCCGTCGCCTGCATCGCACAACGGTCGCGGGTGCGGTGCCAAGCATCTGACCTGTCACTGCCTTCTGCGCCGCCAGATTCAATTGTCCGACTGACCAGGAACCTCGTCCATGGCTGCATCCCTGCCTGTTTCGCCCCTCGCCCCGGCGACGCAACCCGAACTGCCGCCGATCGCAGGCTGTGAACTTGGCAGCATTGCTGCCGGTCTGCGCTACAGCGGTAGACCCGACCTGACATGTTTCCGGTTCGCACCCGGCACGACGGTTGCGGGCGTGCAGACGACATCGACGACCGCCGGGGCACCTGTGATCTGGAACGCCCGG
>CAJYBQ010000120.1 GCA_913064755.1 uncultured Alphaproteobacteria bacterium | reverse complement strand
TTTTGTGTGGGCACGGTAAGGCCGGGGAGGGGCTCGCCCGAGCGGATACCGAAGATCGCGCTGACGGAGGCGCCGCCGAGCAGGTCATGACGGTCCGGCAGCGACCGGGGGGCGGAGTGGCGCATGCGGTCGTTCTGTTCGTTGTTCGACGCGTCCTTCTCGATGAAGGTATCGGTGCGCGGCACGTAGGCTTCCGGCTGGTAGTAGTCGTAGTAGGAAACGAAGTATTCCACCGCGTTGTCGGGGAAGAACGATTTCATTTCCCCGTAGAGCTGCGCGGCCAGGGTCTTGTTCGGGGCCATGATGACCGCCGGGCGCTGCACCTCCTGAATCAGGTGCGCCACGGTGAAGGTCTTGCCGGAGCCGGTGACGCCCAGCAGGACCTGGTCGCGATCCCCCTGGCGGACACCGGCCACCAGGTCGGCAATCGCCTGCGGCTGATCCCCGGCCGGTTCGTAATCGGACACGATCTTCAGCGCCTTGCCGCCTTCGGTCTTCAGCGGCCGGTCGGCCCGTTCGGGCAGCCAGATCGGTGCCTCGGCCTCATGCAGCGCATGCTTGAAGGTACTGTCGAGTTCTCCGAGTGAAGTCGCCATGGTTTCCCTGCGGTACCGGGCCGCCGCAGGTTCATCCGAACCGCAGGACCACAACGTGAACATCTGCCTGCAATATGCGTCAGCGATGCGCCGAAGGGAAGGGCAGGCGCCAAAAAGCAGACGCGCCCGCTGTACGGGGCAGCGGACGCGTCGAACAGGTCACCGGTATTCGTGGTGGGCGGTTACGCCTTCACGGTCGGGATCGTGAAATCCGGGCCGATCTTGTTGCCACCGGGCCAGCGGCTCGTGACCGTCTTGATCTTGGTATAGAACTTCACGCCTTCCGGGCCATGCTGGTTGGTGTCGCCAAAGGCGGAATTCTTCCAGCCGCCGAAGGTGTGGAACGACAGCGGAACGGGGATCGGCACGTTGACGCCAACCATGCCGACCTGCACCCGGCGGGCGAAGTCGCGGGCGGCATCGCCATTATGCGTGAAGATCGACACGCCGTTGCCGAATTCATGGTCGGACGGCAGGGCCAGGGCCTCGTCGAAGTCTTTGGCGCGGACCACCGAAAGCACCGGGCCGAAGATCTCTTCCTTGTAGATGCGCATGTCCGATTTCACGTTGTCGAACAGGCAGCCACCCATGAAGAAACCACTCTCGTAGCCCTGCATGCGGAACTCGCGGCCGTCGACCACCAGATCGGCACCTTCCTCGATCCCCAGGTCGACGTAGGACAGGACCTTCTCGCGATGTTCCGCGGTCACCAGCGGGCCGAAATGCGCGTCCGGATCGGTCGACGGACCCACCTTCAGCGTTTCCACCTTCGGCACCAGGCTGGCCATCAGGGCCTCGGCGGCTTCCTCGCCCACGGGCACGGCGACGGAGATTGCCATGCAGCGCTCACCGGCCGAGCCATAGGCCGAACCGATCAGGGCGTCGGAGGCCTGGTCCATGTCGGCATCCGGCATGACGATCATGTGGTTCTTGGCGCCGCCCATCGCCTGGCACCGCTTCCCGGCATCGGCGGCCTTCTTGTAGACGTAATGCGCGATCGGGGTGGAGCCGACGAAGCTGACGGCCTGGATGCGCTGATCCTCGAGAATGGCGTCGACCGATTCCTTGTCGCCGTTGACGACGTTCAGCACGCCCGGGGGGGCACCGGCCTCGATCATCAGTTCGGCCAGGCGCATCGGCACGCTCGGGTCCTTTTCCGAAGGCTTCAGGATGAAGGTATTGCCGCAGGCGATGGCCACGGCGAACATCCACATCGGCACCATGGCGGGGAAGTTGAACGGGGTGATGCCGGACACCACGCCCAGCGGCTGGCGCATGGAATACAGGTCGATGCCGGTCGCAACGCTGTCGGAATACTCGCCCTTCAGCAGGTGCGGGATACCGCAGGCGAATTCCACCACCTCGAGGCCGCGCTGAACCGACCCCTTGGCATCCGGAACGGTCTTGCCATGCTCGGACGCCAGCAGTTCGCCCAGCTCCTGCATGTTCTTCTCGATCAGTTCCTTGTACTTGAACATCACGCGGGCGCGGTGGATCGGCGATTTCATGGCCCAGGCGGGAAAGGCTTCCTGCGCGTTGGTGATGGCCATGTCCATCTCGGCGCGGGTCGCCAGCGCGACTTCCCGCGACTGCTCGCCCAGTGTTGGATTGAAGATCGGGTGGAAACGCCCCGATGTTCCGGCAACATGCTTGCCGCCAATGAAATGTCCGACCCGTTCCATGGTGATCTCCCCCAGAATGTCTGTGCCTTGCGGCTGTCCCGCAATCTATGCCGACGGCGAGGGCGCGGGCAAGATGGCAGGTCGCGCGCGCAGGGCAGACCTATCCGGTGCGCAGGTTGACCGGGGTATCGTCGGCTTCTTCCGGTGCGGGCCGCATCGGTGTCGGCCCGCCCAGTTCCAGCACGTCCTTCAGCGGGATGTCGAAGGTGTGCCGCTCGCTGTCGATGGATGTGGCGACGATGTCTTCCAGCCCGGGCACCACGTTGCCGGCCACCAGCGGCTGACTGGTCTGCACCTTCAGCGCCAGCATCAGGTCGTAGAGCGTCAGGCCGTCCAGGTCGCGTGACAGTATCCAGCGCCCGCGCCGGGTCTCGGCCAGGTAGCCGGTGTTCTCCAGCCGCGCCAGCATGGCCTCCATCAGGTTCGGCGCCGTGCGGATCTTGCGGATGAATGCCTGGGTGCGCACGCTTTCACCGGTGTGGTGAGCCTTCTTCACCATGCGCAGGATCTCGATTGCCATGGCCAGCCGACCGACCCGGGGCGCGCGTTCCAGGTCGACGCTGCCGCGACCCTGCCATTCGGGCAGGGCAGCGGTGATGGTGGCGCCGGCCAGGGTCACGATCCACGCCAGCCATATCCAGATCAGCAGGATCGGCAGCACCGAAATCGCGCCATAGATCGCCTGGTAGGTCGGGAAGGCGGTGACATAGAGACCGAAGCCCGCCTTCAGCGATTCGAACAGGATGGCGGAGAAGGCCGCGCCGACCGCGGCGTCGCGCAGCAATACCTGCCGGTTGGGCATGATCACGAACAGCGTCAGGTACCCGCCGAAGGCAAGTACCATCGGCACCAGTCGCGCCAGCCGGTTGGCGACCATGCTGATTTCCTGCGGCCCGGCGGTGTTCGCCATGGCGAACAGGGCGCTGGTCAGGGTCAGGCTGAGCAGGAACAGGATGGGGCCGACGGTCAGCAGTGCCCAGAACGACAGCAACCGCATGACGATGGCGCGGCGCCGGACAACGCGGAATATCCGGTTCAGCGTTGTCTCGATCGTTATCAGCAGCATGACCGCGGTGACGCCCAGGCCGATGATGGCCACGGCGGAGAGCTTGCCGACGTTCTGGCGGAACGTGCCGAGGTAGTTGCGGACCACTTCGTTCGCATGCGGCACGAAGTTCTCGAAGATGAATGCCTCGAGCTTGGCTTCCATGCCGCCAAACGCGGGGAAGGCCGCCAGGACGGCAAAGCACATGGCCATCAGCGGCACCATGGCGAGCAGGGTCGTGAAGGTAAGCGCGCCCGCCACCTGTGTCAGATTGTTGTCACCGAAACGGCTGATGACATATCGGCTGAAGCCGCCAGCTTCCTTCAGGGCGAAGGTCGCCAACTGGATGGCCTTTTCACGATTCACTGCTTATAAATCCCCGAAGTCGTTAACGGACACATCGCGCAGTCTACACGTGCATTCATGCACACGGGTGGCTTGCGGGAAAGAGAGCGGATACCTTGCAGTCCGCACACCGATAGTCGAGGGGCTTGGTCGTAATGAGTAACAGCAATGGGCTGATGGTCGGAAAGAGGGGCCTGGTGATGGGCGTGGCGAACGACCGTTCCATCGCCTGGGGCATTGCCCGCGCGGCCGCTGACGCGGGTGCGGAACTGGCCTTCACCTACCAGGGTGACGCGCTGAAACGCCGTGTCGTGCCGCTGGCACAGTCCATTGGCTGCGATTTCGTGATGCCGTGCGATGTGACGGACGAAGCCAGCATGGACGCGGTCTTCGCGGATATCGAGCAGAAGTGGGGCAAGCTGGACTTCGTCATCCACGCCATCGCCTATGCCGACAAGGACGAGTTGAAGGGCCGCTACGTCGATACCAGCGCCGGCAACTTCCGCAATTCGATGCTGATCAGTTGCTATTCCTTCACCGCCATCGCCAATCGGGCGGAGCCGCTGATGACCGATGGCGGCAGCATGGTCACGCTGACCTATTACGGTGCCGAACGGGTGATGCCGCACTACAACGTCATGGGGGTCGCCAAGGCGGCGCTGGAGGCGAGCGTGCGCTACCTTGCGGTGGACCTGGGGCCGAAGAAGATCCGCGTCAACGCGATCTCCGCCGGGCCGATCAAGACGCTTGCCGCATCCGGCATCGGCGACTTCCGCCAGATCCTGCGCTGGAACGAGCTGAATGCGCCGCTGAAGCGCAATGTCACCATCGAACAGGTCGGCAATTCGGCGCTGTTCCTGATCAGTGACCTGGGTGAAGGCGTGACGGGTGAGGTGCTGCACGTGGATTCGGGGTATCACGTGGTGGGCATGAAGGCGGTCGATGCGCCTGACATGACCGCCTGACCGCCGAACCAGACCATGTCACACAACAGCTTCGGACACCTGTTCCGGATGACGACCTGGGGGGAGAGCCATGGCCCCGCCCTGGGTTGTGTCATTGATGGCTGCCCGCCGCTGATCGAACTGGACGAGAGCGATATCCAGGGCTGGATGGACCGCCGCAAGCCGGGCCAGAACCGGTTCACGACCCAGCGCCGCGAACCCGATACCGTGCGTATCCTGTCGGGCGTGTTCGAAGGCCGCACGACGGGCACCCCGATCAGCCTGATGATCGAGAACGTGGATCAGCGCTCCAAGGACTATTCCGACATCAGCGGCAAGTACCGACCCGGTCATGCCGACTTCGCCTACATGGCCAAGTACGGCATCCGCGACTATCGCGGCGGCGGGCGGTCGTCGGCGCGTGAAACCGCGTCCAGGGTTGCCGCCGGCAGTGTCGCGCGAAAGGTGCTGGGGCCGGGCGTGCGCATCCGCGGTGCCCTGGTGCAGGTCGGCGAGATCGGGATCGATCGTGCCGCCTGGGACTGGGACGTGGTGGACCGCAATCCGTTCTGGTGCCCCGATCCCCAGACGGCCGAGCGCTGGACCGCCTACCTGGACAGCATCCGCAAGGCCGGAAGCTCCGTCGGGGCGGTGATCGAAGTGGTGGCGGAGGGGCTGCCGGCCGGTCTCGGCGCGCCGATCTACGGCAAGCTCGACCAGGACCTTGCGTCGGCCATGATGTCGATCAATGCCGTCAAGGGGGTGGAGATCGGCGATGGCTTCGACGCCGCCGCCCTGACCGGTGAAGCCAACGCGGACGAGATGCGGATGGTGGATGGTGCGCCGGCCTTCCTGTCGAATCATGCGGGTGGCGTCCTGGGCGGGATATCCACCGGACAGCCGATTGTCTGTCGCTTCGCCGTGAAGCCGACATCCTCGATCCTGCAGCCGCGACGGACGGTTGATATCGACGGCAATGATACCGAGATCGTTACAAGGGGTCGCCATGACCCCTGTGTCGGCATTCGCGCCGTGCCGGTGGGGGAGGCCATGATGGCCCTCGTGCTGGCCGACCATCTGCTGCGCGCCCGCGCCCAGAATGCTGAATCACCTCAAGGGGAGTAGGGAAATGTCCCAGCCAGATTACGTTCACGCCCTCGACATTCCGGTGCCGACGGACGACCAGTTGCCGGAGCGGACGCGGAAGTACTTCGAGATCTGCCGCGAGAAGCTGGGGATGGTGCCGAACGTGCTCGCCACCTACTCCTTCGATACCGCCAAGCTCGATTCCTTCACGGCAATGTACAACGACCTGATGATGGGCGAGTCCGGGCTGACGAAGCTGGAGCGGGAGATGATCGCCGTTGCCGTCAGTTCCGTGAACAAGTGCTTCTATTGCCTGTCCGCCCACGGCGCTGCCGTTCGCCAGCTTTCGGGCGATCCGGCGCTGGGTGAACTGATGGTGATGAACTATCGCGCTGCCGATCTGCCGCCGAAGCAGCGGGCCATGCTGGACTTCGCCACCAAGCTGACCGAGACGCCGCAGAAGATGGAGGACAGCGACCGCCAGGCTTTGCGCGACATCGGCTTCAGCGACCGTGACATCTGGGACATTTCCGCGACCGCGGCCTTCTACAACATGACCAACCGCATGGCGAGCGCCATCGACATGATGCCGAACCCGGCCTACCACGGCCAGGCACGCTGAGCTGATGGGTCGCCTGCTTCGGTTCCTGCGGGGTATCTGGCTGTTCGCGAAGGCAGGGGTCTTCGTCATCGGCCTGCTGGTCGTCGCCGGTGTGGTGGCGGCCCTGATACTGGCCCCGTGGGAAACGCGGCAGACGGAATTGCCGTCCAGCGCGGTGTTGGATATCCAGATTGTCGGCGACCTGGATGAAAAGCCGTCGAGCACGAATTTCTCGCAGTTCGTCCGTGGAAATTCCATGACCGTTGCCCGGCTGGTCCGCGTCCTGGACCGGGCGGCAAGGGACGACCGCATCACCGGGCTGGACATGGACCTGTCACTGGCCGGGCTGGGCCTGACGGATGTGGAGGCCTTGCTGCCGGCCATCGCCGCCTTCAGGGCGCAGGGCAAGCAGACACGGATATTCGCCGAAAGCTACGACCTTGCCCGCTACCGCCTGGCCAGCGGTTTCGACGAGATCTGGATCTCACCGTCAGGCGAGTTCGCGGTGACCGGCGTGGCGCTGGAAATGCCCTATGCGGGTGAACTGGTGGACCGGCTGGGCATCAAGCCGGCGCTGGAACAGCGGAAGGATTTCAAGACCGCTGCAGACGTTCTGAAGCGCCGCGAGATGGCACCGCATGTTCGTGTGGCCTTCGCCGAACTGGTTCAGGACATCCACAGATCGGCCCTGAACGACATTGCCCAGGGACGCAATCTTTCGCTGCTCGAAGTTCAGACCGGGCTGGAAACAGCGCTGCTGAACCCGGATGCGGCGCTGCAGAACGGCCTGCTGGACCGGGCGGCCTATGCGACGGCGTTCCATGACCGGACAGGGCGAAGCACCGTTGATTTCGCATCCTACCTGCCGGAACTGAGAGACCCGATCGACGCGAATGCACCGACCATTGCCCTGATCACGGCTTCGGGCCAGATATCAAGCGGCAGGGGCGGCGGCTTCGGCAGCAATGTCATCACCGACGGGGCGCTTGTCGCCGACCTGAAGGCAGCCGCCGAGCACCCGCAGATCGACGCCATCCTGTTGCGCATCGACAGTCCCGGCGGCGGATACGGCGCATCCGACGCCATCCGTGCCGCCATGGCCGATATCGACAAGCCGATTGTTGCTTCCATGAGCGCGGTCGCCGGATCGGGCGGGTACATGATCGCCCTCGGCGCCGATGCCATCGTCGCGCATCCGTCCACCATCACCGGGTCGATCGGTGTCATTAGTGGCAAGATCGTTGTCGATGACCTGCTGGAAGAATACGGCGTCCGGTTCGAGATCATTCGCAGCGAACGCAATGCCGCGATCTTCTCTCCCTTCGCGGATTTCACCCGTGACCAGCAGGTCCGCCTGTCCCGTCGTGTCGATGCGATCTACGACGCCTTCACCGGGCTGGTCGTGGACGCCCGGAAACTGCCGATCGAACAGGTGGAAGCCGCGGCCCAGGGCCGGGTCTGGACCGGCAGCCAGGCCTTCGGTCTGAAACTGGTGGATGCGACGGGCGGGTTCGAGACGGCCCTCGATATCCTGCGGCAGCGTCTCGGCGTGGCGGCTGACCGGGAACTGCATGTCACGGAGTTTCCCGGCGGGACCGCACAGGACCGGTTTCTCGAAGTGATCGAGAACGGCTTTGTCGGGATGAACGCTGCCATGCGGGGGCAGGAGATCAGCGTCGACAGCATGCGCGATCACCTGGCGGCGGAGGCCGGTATCCTGTTGCTGACACCTGACCTGACCCTGCGCTGAAGGCGGCCGTCTGCATTCACGGCATGTGGATCGACACCTGCTGCGTGGCCGGGGCCTTGCGGATCAGGCGTCGATCTGGCTGCGGATGATGCGGAAGGCCTGGGCAACGGTTTCCTGGCGAATGGCACTGCGGCCACGGTTCGCGAACAGGTGCCGCTGATGCAGCGTTTCAGCGCCCCGGCGGGCACAGGCGATATGGACCAGCCCGACAGGCTTGGTATCGGTGCCGCGCCCTGGACCGG
>CAJYBQ010000119.1 GCA_913064755.1 uncultured Alphaproteobacteria bacterium | reverse complement strand
TTGGCGGCCCGATCCGGGTTCGCCTTCAGTTCCAGCAGTTCGGACTGCAGCAGGATGGTGTCGATCAGCTTGTCGAGATTCGTCCCCTTCAGGGCCGAGATCTCGACGGCCCGGTCCTCGCCGCCCATCTCCTCGACGACGATGGAATGCTGCAGCAGATCCTGCTTCCCCTTCTCGGGCGTTGCATCCGGCTTGTCGATCTTGTTGATCGCGATGATGATCGGCACCCCGGCGGCCTTGGCGTGATTGATTGCCTCGACCGTCTGCGGCATGACGGAGTCATCCGCCGAAACCACCAGGACCACGATGTCCGTCACCTTGGCACCACGGGCACGCATGGAGGTGAAGGCCGCGTGACCCGGTGTATCCAGGAACGTGATCTTCTGACCGCCCGCGGTGGTGATCTGGTAGGCGCCGATGTGCTGGGTGATGCCACCGGCCTCGCGGCTGACGACATCGGTCTTGCGCAGCGCATCCAGCACGGAGGTCTTGCCGTGATCGACATGCCCCATGATGGTCACGACCGGCGGACGCGGCACCATGACGGCATCGTCATCTTCCTGCGCCGTGATCGCCACTTCCACGTCGGCGTCCGACACGCGGCGAATGCGATGGCCGAATTCCTCGACGATCAGTTCCGCCGTATCCGCATCGATCGACTGGTTGATGGTCGCCATGACGCCCATGTTGAACAGCGACTTGACCACGTCACTGCCACGGACGGCCATGCGGTTGGCCAGTTCACCGACGGTCAGCACCTCGGGCACCACGACATCGCGGACGACGCGGCCACCGGCCTCGCCACCACCCTCGGCGATACGCTTCTCGCGTTCCCGGCGGCGCCGGGTCGCGGCGAGTGATTTCTGGCGATCACCGGGACCGTCCAGCGCCTGGCTGATGGTCAGCTTGCCACCACGGCGGCGATCATTGCCCTTGCCACGTGCGGGACGCGCCGGGGCCGGCGCGGCAACCTTGCCCTTGCGGGGCTTGCCACGTGCGTCGGTTTCCGCGGCGCCGGAGCGCGGCGCGGCAGCGGGGGAAGCAACCTTTGCCGGGGCAGAGGCGCGCTTCGCGGCCTCGACTTCGGCCTGGCGGGCACGTTCCTCGTCGGCTTCGGCCTTGGCCCTGGCGTCTTCCTCGGCCTTCTTCGCGGCGGCGGCTTCGGCAACACGCTTTGCCTCTTCCTCGGCGACGGCACGGGCCTGTTCTTCACGCTCCGACCGCATGCGCTCTTCTTCCAGCGCACGGCGGCGGGCTTCGACCTCTTCCTGGCGGGCACGTTCCGACTCGCGGGCCTTGGCGTTGACCAGGGCCTGCTGACGGGCGCTCTTTTCCTCGTCGGTCAGGCGCTGCAGAACCATGCGGCCACGGGTCTGATCGACCGGGCGCCTCGGTTCTTCCCGCCGGGGCTGTTCGCGTTTCGGCTGGGCAGACTGGCTCTTCTTCAGCGTCTCCCGCACGACCTCTGCCGCCGGTGCCGCTTCCGCAGGCCCGCCATCGCGTTTCGCGCCGCGCTTCTTCCGGACTTCGACCTGAACGGTCTTGCTGCCGCGACCGCCAGAAACGCTCTGCCGTACGCCACCGCCACCGGTTTTCAGGCCAAGGCGTCCGCCGTGCGATACGCTCAGGGTTTTCTTGTCGCCCGTCTCTTTCGCTTCACTCATCGATCGCCTGTCTTTCGTCATTCAATTGCCGGGCGCCGTGTTGCACACCGGACAGTCGTTCCACCTCCCGAAGGAAGCGATCTGCGAGCCGCCCTGGAGCGATCGCAGCATGTACCATATTATCAAGGCCCAAGGCCAAACCCAATTCATCGCGCTCGAAGCAATCGACCACAGGCGCACTGCCTGCCATCCGCACTGCCTTCTCGATCGCACCCGGACCGGCGTCCGCGGCCAGGATCATCACGCCGACAGTCCGGTTCGCGGCAAACGCCGCCACCTTCTCCAGCCCCGACACGACCTGGCCGGATCCACGGGCAAGACCCAGCAGTTCCAGACACTTGCGTCGCAGCAGCCGGGTGACCATCTCGGTCAGATCATCCGGCAGCCTGGTCTCGGACTTGAACGCCCTCGCGAAAGGGTTGCGTTTGCTGATCTGCTCGAAGGCGGACCGGTCTGCAACGACCCATGCGCCACGACCAGGCAGTTTTTCATCCAGGTCCGGTACTGCAGACCCATCGGGCCCCCGTACGAACCGGATCATCCCTGATGTATCGCGGCATTCCCTGGTGACAATGCAACGACGTTCGGGACCCTGCTCCGCGCGTCCTGTCCTAGCTCTGGGCGTCTGCTTCCTCCACGGCTTCGGTCTCTGCAACCGCATCTTCATCATCGAACCAGTGCGCCCGGGCCGCCATGATGATGCGATTGGCATCGTCAAGCGACAGGTCGAAATCGCGCAGCGGCGCGCTGGTGTCCGAAACGAGTTCTTCCGACGCGAGGTCACCCAGGTCATCCAGGGTCTTGATCCCTGCCTCACCCAGCTTCACCAGCATCGCCGGTGTCAGCCCCTCGATGGCGGCAATGCCGTCCTCGACGCCCATTTCCTTGCGCTTCTCGTCCATGGCCTCTTGCTGCCGGGCGAGATACTCGTTGGCGCGACGGATCAGTTCTTCGGCAACTTCCTCGTCGAAGCCTTCGATCTCTTCCATCTCGTCGATCGGGGCGAACGCGATTTCCTCGACCGCATCGAAGCCTTCCGAGACCAGCAACTGCGCGATCATCTCGTCGACGTCCAGCGCCTCGATGAACATGTTGCTGCGTTCGAGGAATTCCTGCTGGCGGCGTTCGGATTCTTCCTGTTCGGTCAGGATGTCGATGTCCCAGCCGGAAAGCTGCGATGCCAGGCGCACGTTCTGACCGCGACGACCGATGGCCAGGCTCAGCTGGTCATCCGGCACCACGACCTCGATGCGGTTCTTGTCTTCATCCAGCACCACCTTGATCACGTCGGCAGGTGCCAACGCGCTGACGATGAACGTCGCGGGATCGGGGGTGAAGGGAATGATGTCGATCTTCTCGCCCTGCAATTCGTTCACGACGGCCTGCACGCGACTGCCGCGCATGCCGACGCAGGCACCCACGGGGTCGATGGAGGAATCGTTGGAGATCACGGCGATCTTGGCGCGGCTGCCGGGATCCCGGGCCACGGCCCGGATCTCGATGATGCCATCCTATACTTCCGGCACTTCCTGCGCGAACAGCATGGCCATGAAGCGCGGATGGGTACGCGACAGGAAGATCTGCGGGCCACGGGTCTCGCGGCGCACGTCATAGATGAACGCCCGCACCCGGTCGCCGGGACGGAAGGTCTCCCGCGGCAGCAGTTCGTCGCGGCGCACGATGGCTTCGGCACGCCCGAGGTCGACCATGACATTGCCATGCTCGACCCGCTTGACCAGGCCGGAGATGATCTCGCCGGCACGGTCCTTGAACTCGTCGTACTGGCGGTCACGTTCGGCGTCGCGGACCTTCTGGAAGATGATCTGCTTCGCGGCCTGGGCCGACACGCGGCCGAAGTCGATCGGCGGCAAGGGTTCGGAAATCAGATCGCCGACGATGGCGTCCGGGTTCATTTCCTGCGCCCGGGACAGCGGAATCTGCGTCGTCGCATCTTCCACTTCCTCGACGGTTTCCCGCAGGCGCCAGATGCTGATCTCGCCGGTCTTGCGGTCGATTTCCGCCCGGATCATGTGCTCGGCACCATAGGTGGTCTTCGCCGTGCGCTGGATCGCCTCTTCCAGCGCCTCCAGCACGATCTCGTGATCGATGTACGTCTCCCGCGCAACGGCATCCGCGACCTGCAGAAGTTCGAGCCTGTTGGCTGTTGTCACCGCGATCTTCTACTCCGTTTCGTTCGCCTGTTTCCGGGCAGTTTCCCGGGACTTGCTTTCCCGCAGGCTTGCCTCGACCAGCGCATCGGTCAGCAAGAGCTTTGCCTCACCGATCGCATCGAATTCCAGTTCCACGTCCGCCTCCTCCGCCGGTACGCCACTCATGCGCAACCGAACGGTGGTGCCGGAAATTCCAAGCAGCTGGCCCTTGAAGCGCTTTCTGCCATCCAGGGGCCGCGCAAGCTCTACCTTGATGTCATGCCCGCTGTAGCGTTCGAAGTCTTCCGGTCGCACCAGCGGCCGGTCGATGCCGGGTGACGAAACCTCCAGCGCGTAGGCACCGTCAATCGGGTCTTCAACGTCCAGCAGGGCCGATGCAGCGCGGCTCACCGCTTCACAATCATCAATATCCATCCCGCCGTCCGAAATGCGTTCGGCCATGATCTGGACAGTGGGCCGTTTACCCCCGGTATGGCGAATGCGTACCAGACGGTATCCCATGTCCAGAATGGACGGTTCGATCAGGGTCCATATCCGATCACCCGGCGTTCCCGACATTCAAACTCCAAACAACACGAACGAACGAATCACCACAAACAAAAAAGTGGGCCGCTGGCCCACCCTGAAGTTCGCTCTCGACAGCGATTACTGGTGTAGATGGGGTTATAGCCTCAAACGCCCGGATATCAACCTTCTTCTCGACCGCCCTGCGTCTGCAGCCGTTCAAATGTCAGAAACAGCGGTATGGAGCCTGCCAGCAGTTTCGACTGGTACCGGGTCGTTACATGATCGGGCGGCACATCCAGCCAGTCCCCGACCCGTTCCGCCGTCCACCGGAAAGCGGGATGACGCAGGACATGGAACAGTATCCAGCGCCCGTATCCCATGTGGTCCGTCGCGATTCTCAGGGTCGCTCCCGGGCGCATGACCCGCGCCAGGCTGTCCAGCGTCGGCGTGGAGACGATCCGGCGCTTGTGATGGCGGGTCTTCGGCCAGCGAGCGGGAAACAGGATGAAGGTCCGGTCGATGCAGGCTTCCGCCAACTGGGCCAGCAGGTGGCGCACGTCCTCGTCTTGGATCCGGACGTTGTCCAGCCCTTCGGCCTCCAGCCCTTCCAGCGCCTTGACCACTCCTTCCAGGAAAGGCTCGCAGCCGATCAGGCAGACGTCCGGGTGTGCCTTCGCCTGGCCGATGAGGTGCTCGGCACCGCCGAACCCGATCTCCAGCCACAAGGGCTTGCCGTCAGCACAGCCTTCCCGGGGATTGGCGGGATCGACACGAAACCGCGGCAGCACGTCATCCAGAAGATGTTGCTGCCGCGCGCTTCGTTTCTTGCCCTGTCGCCGACCGTAGAAGCGATAGGGCGATGTTTCAGTCATCAGGAATTGGCCCGACAGGTTCAGTGAAGTCAGGCAAACGCGCCCTTCAGCGCATCGACCAGGTCGAGCCGCTCCCACGAGAACCCACCGTCGGCATCTGCCGCGCGACCGAAATGGCCGTAGGCGGCGGTACGCTCGTAGATCGGGCGCAGCAGGTCGAGATGTTCCCGGATGCCACGCGGGCTGAGGTCCATGACGTCGCGCAGGACACGCTCCAGCTTGGCCTCGTCCACGTTGCCCGTGCCCTGCAGGTCGACATAGACCGACAGCGGCTTGGACACGCCGATGGCGTAGGACAGCTGGATGATGCAGCGGTCCGACAGGCCGGCACCGACCACGTTCTTGGCCAGGTAGCGCGCCGCGTAGGCCGCGGAACGGTCGACCTTGGTCGGGTCCTTGCCGGAGAACGCGCCGCCGCCGTGCGGGGCCGCACCACCGTAGGTATCGACAATGATCTTGCGACCGGTCAGGCCGGCATCACCGTCCGGGCCACCGATCACGAAGTTGCCGGTCGGGTTCACGTAGAACTCGTCTTCCGGGCACATCCAGCCTTCCGGCAGGGCGTTCTCGACGTAGGTACGGACCAGTTCGCGGATCTGCTCCTGGCTCACGCCCTCTGCATGCTGGGTCGAGACGACGACAGACGTCGCCCGCACCGGCTTGCCGTCGCGATATTCCAGCGTCACCTGGCTCTTTGCATCGGGGCCGAATTCGGGACGGGTTCCGTCATGACGGGCCGCGGCCATGTCCTGCAGAATGCGGTGCGACAGGTGGATCGGGGCCGGCATCAGTTCCTCGGTCTCACGCACGGCATAGCCGAACATGATCCCCTGGTCGCCCGCACCCAGATCCTTGTTGCCGGACGCATCGACGCCCTGCGCAATATCGGATGACTGTTCGTGCAGGTGGATCTGCACCTCGGCATTCTGCCAGTGGAAGCCTTCCTGTTCGTATCCGATGGCCTTCACCGCCTGCCGGGCCGTTTCCTCGATCAGGTCATTGGTGATGGACGACGGTCCACGCGTCTCCCCCGCCAGCACGATCAGATTGGTCGTGGTCAGGGTTTCACATGCGACCCGAGCATCCGGCTCGGCGCCGAGAAACAGGTCAACGACGGCGTCCGAAACGCGGTCACACACTTTGTCCGGATGACCTTCCGAAACGGATTCGGACGTGAATAGATAATTCTGCCGCGGCAAAGTCGCCCCTCCTGTCAGCTTTGGATGCTCTGGATAATCAGAAGCGAGGCTTTGTGACAAGCATGACCGCCCCGGTCAAGTGACAGGCGCGGTCATGGCTCTCATCAAATTCGCATGCGTGGGCATCAGCCCTTGCCGTCATTCGCCTCGAACTGCGCGCCGATGGCCTTGACCAGTTCGAACAGCCGCTTGCGCACTGCCGGATCGGAAATCTTGTCGTAGGCCCGGACGAATTCGAGAATCTCCCGGCGGAACAACCGCTGGGAATCGAACGGTGCGGGCTCCGATTCGGCCAGACCCGCTGGCGCAACGCCACCGCCCTTGCCGGTTGCCGGAGCACCGTCGAAGAAGAATGAAGGGGGCACATCCAGGATCTCGCTCAATTCGAAGATCCGGCTGGCGCCAACCCGGTTTGCACCGCGTTCATACTTCTGGACCTGCTGGAACGTCAGTCCCAGCGCGTTGGCAAGCTTCTGCTGGCTCAGACCCTTCAGGGTCCGGCAAAGCCTGATGCGACTGCCGACGTAGATATCAACCGGATGAGGATGTTCAGCCAAATTCAAGAACCTCGTGTTATTTTTTTTCGAGTTTCCACGGCAGTGCCGGTGAAAACTCGCCATGTTCACTCACGACCCCCCGATCACGGGTTCTATGAAGACTTCATGACAACCGGTCAAGTGCGAAACGGATGATACAACCCCAAAGACGCCTTAACACTTGATCAGCGCCGCGTATTGATAACCTGATCGACTATGGTTACTCACTTCAAGACGAAATTTACTCAAATACCACGCGTGCAATTTGTGGCAATTATCGCACGACACGACGTCGAATGGTGGTTTTTCCAGCAATAGCCATAACAAGAATCAGAAAACACATTCCAACAGTCGGCCAATCCCCGGCAATTGCGAACAGGCTCTGCTGCCCGGATTGCGGCAACCGGGCTGAAATCACGCCTGCCTCGCCCAATCGCAGCCGCGCGCGGACTTGGCCGTAGGCATCGACAACTGCGGAAATACCTGTGCCTGCCGCACGAACCATCGGCAATGCTTGTTCGACGGCCCGGAACCGGGCCATCGCGAAATGCTGATCAGGCCCGGTCAAGGTCCCGAACCAGGCATCGTTGGTCAGTGACAGCAACCATCCCGGGCGGGGACCATCGGTTGCAGCCTCGTCGTCGAAGATGACCTCGTAGCAGATCAGGGCCTTCGCATCCGGCAATCCCGGCAGGTCGAGGATGCCCTCCCCCGTTCCGGCGGAAAAATCACCGCGCCCCTGCGCCAGCTTGTCCAGACCGATTCGGGACAGGATTTCCCGCAAGGGCAGATATTCGCCGAAAGGCACCAGGTGGCGCTTGTCCGCGGTCGCGCCGATTGTCCCCCTGCCGTCGATCGCGACCGCCGAATTGTAGGCCCGGGTCGCCGTCGCCGTTCGCTCCACCCGCGGCGCACCGGTGATGACGATCGCATCCAGCCGCTCCGCGACATCTCCGATACGCCTGCGTGCGCCGGCATGTTCATTGATCAGGAAGGTCGCCGAGGTCTCCGGCCAGATGACGATGTCCGGATCGGGCTCCCCGGCTTCGGGCAGGCTCATGGCCAGGTGACGGGCAAAATTCGGCTCGATCCATTCAGGCCGCCACTTCTCCCGCTGGGGCACGTTGGCCTGGACGACCCGCACGACCGGCCCGGATGCATCCGTGCCCGTACCCTCTGCCATGTGCAGCCGCACCCCGCCGCCCCCCATCACGCGGCCCAACAGGACGAAGATGCCGGCAAACGCCTCCCAGTGGCGCGGGCAGACGCACGGAACTGCGGCACCCACCGCAACCACGCCGATCCAAACGGCTAGCCCGGCTACACCGCTCCCTCACCCAGGCGCCACCGCCACAGCCCGACACCAGGAACCCGCGCGGACACAGTCACCCCGC
>CAJYBQ010000118.1 GCA_913064755.1 uncultured Alphaproteobacteria bacterium | reverse complement strand
CGTATCCGCCGGATCCATGATGATGAAGGCGGCATCGTCATCCGGGTGCTTCGGCGGCACCAGCAGGTTCACGTGCCGGAAGACGCCGCCGCGCGGTTCGTTCAGCATGAAGTCGCGCAGCACGCCGTCGCGCGCGATGAAATCCCGCTGCGCCCAGACGGTCGCCCCCGGCGGCGGCAGGACACCGCCGACGATCACGTCTCCGACCTCCCCCTCCGCATGGGCGGAAATCACGTGGATTGTGGTGGTACTGCGCATCCTGTCCCCCGCCCCCTGCGACACTGTCCGTTGAGCCATGCCGACAATAGTGAAACACTGCCCGCATCAGGCGAACAGGGGGAGCGTGCACATGGCCTATGAATTCATCATCTCGGAAGTGGCAGACGGGGTTGCCACGCTCACCATGAACCGGCCGGACGCGCTGAACGCGCTGACCATTGCCCTGCTGACCGAGGCAGGCGACGCCCTGGCCGATCTGTCGGCGCGCGATGATGTCTCCGTGGTCATCCTGACGGGCGCGGGCCGCGCCTTCTCCGCCGGTGTCGACCTGAAGGCCCTGCAGGCTGCGGGTCAGGACGTCAGCGCGGGCGATGTCGGCACCGAACTGAACACCGCGGCGCGCCGGGTACAGCATCTGCTGGCAGGCATGCCGCAGGCGACCATCGCCAAGGTCAACGGCTTCTGCTTCACCGGCGGGCTGGAGATCATGCTGGCCTGCGACATCATCATATCGGCCGACGAGGCGAAGTTCGGCGACACCCACGCCATGATCGGCCTGCGTCCCACCTGGGGCATGACCCAGCGCCTCGCCCGCCGCGTCGGCATGATGCGCGCCAAGGAACTCTCCTTCACCGCCCGCACCATCTCGGGCACGGAAGCCGCCGGCTACGGCATGGTCATGGAATCCGTGCCCCGCGCCGACCTCGACGCGCATGTCGCGAAACTGGCCAGCGCCATTGCCACCAACAGCTCCGGCTCCATCGCCGCCTACAAGGACCTCTATGGCCGATCGGAGAATACCGGTCTCGACGACGGCCTGATCTACGAGGCCGACACGAAGTACGAGATCAAGGACGTGGAAGAGCGGATGGCGGCGATCCTGGCGCGGCTGAAGGGATAGACCGAAGCCCCGCAGACCTGCGGGGCGGAGGCCCGGCCAGCGACACCACGCCCGACCAGGTGCCGGGCTGTGTCGGTCTGCGGTCTTCCGCGACTACAGCACGCAACCGTAGTGCGCGCTGGAGACCAGCCGCCGATACTTGCCAAGCACCGACCCCTCGGCCACGTCCGACAGTTCCGGCGGGCGGAACTGCGCCATGCGGGAAGCCATTTCCTCCTGCGTGATATCCAGGTCGAGCCGTCGGGTCACCGGGTCGATGACGATGGTATCGCCGTCACGCACGATGCCGATCGGGCCCCCCTTCGCGCCTTCGGGACAGATATGTCCGACAAGAATGCCGTGCGAGACGCCGGAAAAACGCCCATCCGTGATCAGCGCAACGTCCTTGCCCAATCCGCGCCCCTGCAACTGGATGGTCAGGTGCACCATCTCCGGCATGCCGGGGGCGCCGACGGGGCCGACGTTCCGAACCACGACCACGTCACCCGCGACAACCCCGCCGTCGCGGATCGCCGCCATGGCAGCCTGTTCGCTTTCGAAGACCTTCGCCCTGCCCCGGAATTCCCCGTTCTCGAGCGTCTTGCCCGACAGTTTCAACAGGCAACTCTCAGGTGCCAGCGATCCCGAAAGGACGCTGATGTGGTTGCCGGCAGTCGCGAGGGGTCGCGCCACCGGGAAGACCACGTCCTGTTCGGGCAGGTCTTCCGGCAAGGGAACTTTCGCCAGGTTCTCCGCCAGCGTCCTGCCCGTCACCGTCATGACGTCGCCGTGCAGCAGGCCGGCTTCCAGCAGCGCCTTCATGACCACCGGGACGCCGCCGACGTCGTGCAGCGCGACCATGGCATAGGCACCGTGCGGTTGCAGGTTGGCGATCAGCGGCACCCGCGCGCCGATGCGCTGCATGTCCTCGATGGTGAACGGCACCCCGGCTTCACGGGCGATCGCCAGGACATGCAGGTACAGGTTGGTCGAGCCCCCCATGGCATAGGCGGTGGTCACCGCATTCTCGAAGGCTTCCCGCACCATGATGTCGCGGGGCCGGATACCCATCTCCATCAGGCGATACAGCGCTTCGACGCTGGCCCGGGCCTGGTTCTTGACGTCATCATGGATATCGCTGGCCGCATCGTAGTCAGCCGGATGCGACGCGCCGCGCGGCAGCATCATGCCGATTGCCTCGGCGATGCTGCTCATCGTGTTGGCCGTGAACATCGCCCCGCATGTGCCGCTGCCCGGCATGACGCATCGCTGCAGGCTTGCCAGTTCGTCATCCGTGATGCGACCGGCCTCCCGCGCGGCGGAACCTTCCATGAAATCCAGGATGGTGAGGTTGTTGCCCTTGCTCGCCCAGGGTTCGAAATCGACCCGGCCCGGTGAGCTTGTGCCCGGATACACCACCAGGCCGAAGGCGTTGGTACGTGCCAGGGGCATCAGCGCCGCGGCACCGGTCTTGTCACAGCCCGAGACGACGATCATCGCATTGCCGTGATGCGCGTAGTGGCCCGTCTCCATGCAGTCCGCCATCAGGTCACGCGACACCAGGCTGTAGCCGGCGTTCTCGGTGCCCTGGGTCAGGGCGTCTGAAACCGCGGGCGCGCCAACCAGCAGCCCCTGCCCGCCTTTCGCCGCCACCGCGTCGACCAGCAGATCGGCAATGCGGCGCACCCGGTTGTTGCAGCGGTGCGCGTTCGTATAGGCGTTCGCAATGGTGACGACGGCGTTGGTCTGCGCCACTTCCGACGGCTCGAACCCGGCCGCACGCAGTTCGACCGAACGCAGTCCCAGCTTCGTGTCGCTCCAGTAACTCACTGGCTTGTCCGGCATTTCCGTTCTCCGTCGCTCTGTTCCCGGGACGATCCAGGCGCAGCACCGGATCGGACAATGGCAGGCCCGCACGGTCATCCCCGACCGCGCCCACCTTCCATCAAGACTACGAACGCCGGGCGCGCAATATCAAGCCTTGCCCACAGCCTCGGCAGACAGCCGGTCGCGGCGTACGTCGTCCCTGCCCGGCATCAGGGCGTGAAGCGGGCCCGCGTTCGATTGGCGAAGGCAACCAGGGTCAGCATCACCGGAACCTCGACCAGGACCCCCACGACAGTGGCAAGGGCAGCGCCGGAGTTCAGCCCGAACAGGCTGATCGCCACTGCAACCGCCAGTTCGAAGAAGTTCGACGTTCCGATCAAGGCGCAGGGCGCGGCGATGCGGTGAGGCACCTTCAACGCGAAGGCCGCCGCGTAGGCCACCGCAAAGATACTGTAGCTCTGCAGGATGATGGGCACCGCGATCAGCACGATGACGAAAGGCTTGGACACGATCACCTGCCCCTGCAGGCCGAACAGGATCATCACGGTGACGATCAGGCCCATGACCGAATAGGGTTTCATGCGGGCCTGGAACGCCTCGATCTTCGCCGGGGTTCGCAAGCGCCAGCGGGTGATCAGCCCGGCAGCCAGCGGCAACGCAATGAACAGCAGCACCGACAGCACCAGGGTCGACCAGGGCACGACCACATCCGTCACTCCCAGCAGGAAGGCCACGATGGGCGCAAAGGCGATGACCATGATCAGGTCGTTCACCGACACCTGCAACAGCGTGTAGGTCTCATCACCACGGGTCAGTTGCGACCAGACAAAGACCATGGCCGTGCAGGGGGCAGCCCCGAGCAGGATCAACCCGGCAATGTACTGCATGGCATCTTCGGGCTGGATCCAGGGCGCGAACAGGTACTGGAAGAACAGCACGGCCAGGGCGGCCATCGTGAAGGGCTTGATCAGCCAGTTGACCACAAGCGTGATCATCAGCCCGCGCGGTTGCCGCGCCACGTCGCGCAGGGACCGCGGATCGACGCCGACCATCATCGGATAGACCATCGCCCAGATCAGGACGGCGACCACCAGGTTGACGCTGGCGACCTCCGCCACCGCGATTGCGGACACAAGTCCTGGGGCGACATTGCCCAGGATGATGCCGGCCACCATGGCCAGCGCGATCCAGACCGACAGGTATTTCTCGAAGATGGTCATGTGCCCGTCCAATGCCCCTGGTGACGTGTAACCCGATGCCGCGCGCCACTGACGCCCCGGTCACCGGCGTTGTCCGGCCCGATCTCGATGCTTGCCGGAGTGGCTAGCATATTCCGCTGACCTGGTGCCAATGCAGCATCACGACAGCACGTACGCGCTGACGGGATAGCTGCAGACAGCCCGTGAAAGACGATCACCTGGTGGCATCGGGAAGACCCGCGCGGGATCCCGAAGTTCAGTACTCGCCCGAGACCTTGCCCCGCACCTTCTTGAGGTCGCTCTGTCGGCGCTTGCTGTCCAGGCGGCGTTGCATGGCCCCCTTCGACGGTTTGGTGGCGCGTCGCAGCTTCGGTGGCTGCGCCGCCTCGCGGACCAGGGCAACCAACCGATCCAGCGCGTCCCGGCGGTTCAGTTCCTGGGTGCGGAACCGGTTGGCGGTGATGACGACGACGCCAAGCTTCGTCATGCGCCGGCCTGCCAGCGACTTCAGGCGCAGGAAGACCGCGTTCGACAATGCGGAACTGGCCCGCGCGTTGAAGCGCAGCTGAACGGCACTTTCCGTCTTGTTCACCTTCTGCCCACCGGGACCGGGCGACCGGACGAAATGCTCCTCGATCTCGTTCTCGTCGAGGCTGATGGACGGGGTTACCTGGATCATCGGACGTGTCTACCTGCTCCAGTCGGGCGCGGATAGCGCCAGTCGTGCCCGCGCCTCCGCCAGGGTGGCCGACCTGTCACGGTCGGACCGGAGCGTCTGCCAGCCCGCGACTTCCTCGATCTTCGGTTGCCGCCGCATCACCTGCGGGTCGGCATCCGAGGCATCCGTGCCCCGGGTCGCTATCCGCTCCGCCAGGGTCTCCTCCGACCCGACCAGCCAGAATCCCTGGAACGCCACGCCGTTGTCGCGCGCGATGTCGCTTGCGATGGCACGCTGTTCCGGTTTCAGCATGGCGGCATCGACAATGACGCTCGCCCCCGCCTTCAACGCCCGACCGGCGTCACGGGCAAGCCTGCGGTAGACGGCCGCCGTGACCTCCGGCCGATAGGCGTCCGCCGGCAAGGTCATGTCGGGACGGCAGCCGAGCATGCATTTCCAGATCTCGTCCGTCCGCAACACGACCGTGTCAGGCGCGGCGGCAACCCCGGGAGCCAGCGCCTGGGCAAGCGTCGACTTGCCCGTGCCGGACCGACCGCCGATCGCGATGACCCACGGTGGCCGGGGCGGCGCGAGCAGGTCCGCGGCGAGTGCCAGGTAATCGGCAGCCCCTGCCTGCCCGGACGGCGAGAGCACGCCGACCAGCGCCCGCACCGCCGCGCGCGTCGAAAGGAAGAGCCGCAGGGCAGGCAGGTCGGCATAGTCCCGCGTTGCCACCAGGTATCGGCCCAGGAAGACGATCGCGGCCTCGTCCTCGTCCCGATGACGCAGGTCCATCAGGGCGAAGGCCGCGTCGTAGAGTACATCGACGTGGCTGAACCGTGGCTCGAATTCGATCGCATCGAACAGGACGACTTCACCACGGAAACGGCACGCGTTGTTCAGATGCAGGTCGCCGTGACCGTGTCGCACGGCACCCCGCCGCGCACGCGCGCTCAACCTTGGGGCCAGCGTCCGGGCAAGCGGGACCACCTTCTCGCGCCAGTTCTCGAAAGCCGGGCGCAGCGCGTCGGGCACGGCATGGCCAAGGTTGGCGATCAGGTCATCCAGCGTCGTGGCAAAGGCACTCCGCGGGTGCACGACCTCTGCGGCCAGGTGCAGGCTGGCGACGGCATCGGCGAATTCCCGGACGGTCTGGAGGTCCAGCCTGTGCGCCACCGCCATCCGGTCCAGCAGGTCCTCCTGCGCGAAACGGTGCATCCGCACGAGATACTCGACCGGCGCCGTCGGGGGACCCAGCCACAGTTTCCCGTTGCTCGAATTGATCGCCACGACGTCGAGATACATCGCCCGCGCGGTACGCGCATTCACCACCAGTTCGGCCTCGCAGGCCGCTCTGCGACGGTCAAGCGTGGCGAAGTCCACGAAATCAAGGCTGACCGCCTTCTTCATCTTCCAGGCAAACGCACCGGCCAGAAAGATGTGCGAGATATGCGTCTCGATATGCTCGACCGCCGCGCCACCATGCGTTTCCGCGCGCATCATGAACGCGACCGACGCGGCCTGGTCCGTTTCAGCGACTGTCATGGTGCCCCTTCCCGTCGGCAGCGGCCCCGGTCGATAATGCGTTCACGGGCGGTCTCTCCTCTGTCTTGCCGGTTCAACCAGCACCTGCCTTCCGTCGATGCCTGTTGCCGGGCTCAGCCGGGCACCAGGACGGCGGCGCCGGAGATCCGCCCGTCCCGCAAGGCCGACAGCGCCTCGTTCGCGGCCTCCAGCCCGAACCGTGTCACCTCGGTGCGAATGTCGGCGGCCGCCACGGTGCGGAAGAAGTCGGTCGCGTCGGCGCGGGTCAGGTTGGCCACGGAGCGGATGACACGCTCGCCCCAGAGGTCCCGGTACGGAAAGCCCGGAATGTCGGACATGTGAATACCGCCACAGACCACGGTTCCGCCCTTCGCCACGGCCCGCAGGGCGACGGGCACGAGCGCGCCGACCGGGGCGAATATGATCGCGGCGTCGAGCTGTTCCGGCGGTGTCTCGTCCGATCCGCCGGCCCAGACGGCCCCCAGCCTCAGCGCCAGGTCGCGGGCATCCGTGTCCCCCGGTCGCGTGAAGGCGTATACCTCGCGTCCCTGCCACCGTGCCACCTGCGCGACGATGTGGGCGGCGGCGCCGAACCCGTAGAGGCCGAGCCGCCTGGCGTCACCGGTCATGCCGAGCGACCTGTGTCCGATCAGCCCGGCGCAGAGCAGCGGGGCGAGATGCGCCGGGTCCGCCGCGTCCGGCAGTTGCACGACGTAGCGGGCATCGGCAAGGCATTGTTCGGCGAAGCCGCCGTCGCGCGTGTAGCCGGTGAAGACCGGCGTGTCGCAGAGGTTCTCCTGCCCCGCCAGGCAATAGCGGCAATGCCGGCAGGTCCCTCCGAGCCAGGGGACACCCACCCGCTGACCCACGGCCAGCCCGGCGACCTGTGCGCCCATCGCCACGATCCGTCCGACGATCTCGTGACCGGGCACCAGGGGCAGCTTCGCCTCCTCCAGGTCGCCGTCCACGACGTGCAGATCGGTCCTGCAGACGGCACAGGCCTCGACGTCCAGCAGCACATCGTCAGGCCCGGGGACCGGTGTCGGCATCTCGACCGACCGCAGCGCCCGTTCGGGCGCATCCAGAACCATCGCCTTCATGCCTGCACCTCCGCGCTGAGAAACCGGACTGGCCTGCCCCGGCCATGAAAGGTGCAGGCATTCTGCCACCGATCAGGCCCGGACACAGTGAGGACAATCGCCACACCGCCGCCAGAGGGATTGCGTCAATGGTGAGTTGGATGGGGACGGGACCTGGCGCTCAAGGCCTTTCGGGTCGAACGTTTCTCGCCTGCCGTGCAGGGGAGAAAGCCCGTTACTACCTGAAAAATATAACATTATGTTGCGTTCTAACCAGCGAACTACCGCGATCCGTCCTTAACGGTAGGCGCGTCGAGAGCGTCACCATCGGCTCAATGCCTGCGCGACAGATCATCGTCTATGACAAGCGCACAGAGGCCATCGCCAAGCACAAGCTGCATTGGTTTGAGGTTTGGGGCATAGACCGGAACGATCCCGACCTCGATATCTGGCGCGTGGAAGTCCGTGCGAGAAAGGACCACCTCAAGGACGCCTACAACATTCGCAGGCTCGAGGATTTCGAGAACAGCATCGGCGACGTGATCGTCAACAGCCTCGACAGGCTACGCTACCTCGCCAGCCGACAGACAGACAGCAACATCAGCCGCCAGACCCTGCATCCGCTATGGGAGGCCGCTCAAGCGGCGGCGCAACGTAACCTGCTCAACCTGTGCTCAGGCCTGTCACCCGATCAAGTCCGATCAATCGAGCGCAAGAAGGCCGTAGACATTTATCTCAAGCAGGTATTTGGAAACGCTGTCGGATGCGCAATTGCAGTGGTCTGGGCCGATAAGGCACTCGGCAAAAGCCTTCCCGCGCTCATCGATGAGCGACTGAAAACGGCATGTGAGGACGATCCTGAAGCGCTCGACAAGGCGATATCGCGGTCGCGGAAAAGGCTGCAGTTACGAATTCGAACCCATAGGCAACCAATGCT
>CAJYBQ010000117.1 GCA_913064755.1 uncultured Alphaproteobacteria bacterium | reverse complement strand
CCGCCCGCCGCGGGCAATCAGAAAGGCAAGTGCGGCTGCGGGAAAACAGACCGACCGGCCGTGCCGGAAGGGTGGGGCAGGCGGTGCGCGTGAGGACCCGCATCGAGGGGGCCGCAGGCATGGAAATGATGGAACGGAAACGCAGCACGGACATTTCCTGCACGAGGATCGTAATGAAGGGCCAGAGCAGGCCCCATACAAGGAGCAGCAGCACGAAGATCATCAGGCTGAACGAGCGGGAGGCGGTGTTCTCTTCTATCGGAGATGCATTCACTGTCATGGGATGAAGCTTACGCGGTGATCACCACGGGGCAATCGGCAACCGTCAATTGCCCGCCCTGCGGTTTCGGCATGACGGTCGCGCACATGATCCTGAGAATGATTATCATTCCTGTTGCAGAGGGGCGCATCCGCTGCTATTGACTTTGCAACTCATTCTGAACAAGGAAGCGCCTGCCATGTCATTCATCGGTCGCCTGTCCTGCCTCGCGGCAGGTACTGCCCTGCTCTGTGGTGCCACTGTCGGTGCCGTACAGGCAGCGGAGGAAGTGAACCTCTATTCCTACCGTCAGCCGCACCTGATGCAGCCCCTGCTTGACGCCTTCACCGCCGAATCCGGCATCAAGGTGAACATGGTCTATGCCAGCAAGGGCCTGCTGTAACGGCTGGTGGCCTAGGGCCAGAACACGCCGGCCGACGTGGTCATCACCGCCAATGCCGGCCGCCTGGCCGACCTGGTGGATGCCGACCTGCTGAAGGGCGTGACGTCGGAGAAGCTGGAAGCCGCCGTGCCGGCCCAGTACCAGGACCCGCAGAACCGCTGGTTCGCCATCACCAAGCGTGGCCGCGTGCTCTATGCCAGCCGCGACCGCATTGCCGCCGACAAGACGCTGACCTACGAGGCGCTGGCCGACGCGGAATGGAAGGGCCGGATCTGCACCCGTCCGTTCACGCATTCCTACATGATCGACCTGATTTCCTCGATGATCGCCAACCACGGCGAGGCCTGGACCGAGACCTGGCTGAACGGCGTGAAGGCAAACCTGGCGCGAAAGCCGCAGGGCAACGACCGGGCGCAGATCAAGGGCGTGGCCCAGGGCGAATGCGACATCGCCATCGGCAATACCTACTACTACGGCATCATGCTTTCCGATCCTGAACAGCGCCCGGCGGCCGAAGCCGTTCGCCCGGTGTTTCCGAACCAGGACGGTCGCGGTGCCCACATGAACATCACCGGTGCCGGCGTCACCAAGCACGCCAAGCACACGGCCAACGGCATCAAGCTGATCGAGTTCCTGACCAGCCCCCGCGCGCAGGAAATCTATGCCGCCCAGAACTTCGAATTCCCCGTCGTCGCCGGTGTTGCAACCGCGCCGGTGATCGCGGTCTTCGGCGAATTCAAGGAAGACGGCATCAATGTTGCCGATGTCGCGGCCCAGCGCCGCGCCGCCGCGCAGATGGTGGACCGTGCTGGTCTTTCAAGCTGAGGCTTGGCAAGCTGATGCCATCATGAAGACACGCGCAAGGTGACGCTCGACGTCACTGCCCCGGCCGCCGACCGCCGGGGACACGACAGAAGCTATCTCGTCATTGGCCTCGTTGCAGTTCTCGCAACGGGGCTTTTGGCTTTACCGGTGGGTGCGCTGATCTGGTTCGCGTCCAGGGTCGAGCCCGGCATCTGGCCACATCTCTACGACACGGTTCTCGGCAATTACGTCGTCACGACGGGGCTGCTGGCGCTGGGAGTGGGTGTCGGCGTCACGCTGATCGGGGTCGGTGCGGCCTGGCTGGTCGCCGCCTACGAGTTCCCGCTGCGTCGGACGCTGGAATGGGCCTTGATGATGCCCCTCGCCGCCCCGTCCTACATCGTCGCCTTCGTCTACACGGACCTGCTGGACTACGCCGGGCCGGTGCAGAGCTCGCTGCGGACGGTCTTCGGCTGGCGCAACGGTGCCGACTACAGCTTTCCCGAAATCCGCAGCCTGCCCGGGGCGATCATCATCATCACGCTGGTGCTCTACCCCTATGTCTACCTGCTGACCCGCACCGCCTTCCTCGCCCAGTCCCGCGGTGCGGTGGAGGCCGCGCGGATGCAGGGCCTGAGCGCGCGGGCCGCGTTCTGGCGCGTCGCCATGCCCATGGCCCGCCCGGCAATCGTCGTCGGTGTCGCGCTGGCGCTGATGGAAACACTGAATGAATACGGCACGGTCGACTATTTTGCCGTGCCCGTCTTTTCCACCGGCATCTTCCACGTCTGGATCAACATGGGCAGCCTGGAAGGTGCCTCCGGCCTCGCCCTGATGCTGGTGGGGGCGGTGGCCGTGCTGTTGCTGCTGGAACGCCGGGCGCGGGCCGACCGCCGGTTTGCCGACCCGCGGGCCACCCGCGCCGCCCCGGCCCGTCAGCAACTGCCAACCGGCAGGGCCATCGGTGCGACCCTGCTCTGTGCCCTGCCCGTCTTCCTCGGTTTCCTGTTGCCGTTCACGCTGCTGATCTCGTCGTCGTGGCACCGCTTCGACACGCTGTTCAGCGGCGACCTGGCCAGGGCCCTGCTGAACTCGCTGGAACTGGCCACCCTGGCCGCCCTGATCGTCACCCTGCTGTCGCTCTGGCTCGCCTACGCCGGTCGGCTCAGCCAGGCCCCCCTGCTGCGGCTCGGCACGCGGCTGGCCAGCATGGGCTACGCCATTCCCGGCTCCGTCCTTGCCATCGGCATTCTCGCCCCCTTCGCCGCCTTCGACAACGCGCTGGACGCGATGCTGCGCGAGACCTTCGGCATCTCCAGCGGGCTGCTCTTTTCCGGCACGCTGTTCGCACTGCTGTTCGGCTGCACCGTCCGCTTCCTCGCCCTCGGCTTCGGCGCAACGGAGGCGGGCTTCGAACGCGTGCCGCGCTCGCTCGACGACGCCGCGCGGCTGCTGGGTTCCGGGCCGATGGACCTGATACGCCGGGTCCACTGGCCACTGCTGCGGGCCAGCAGCCTGACCGCCGCCCTGCTTGTCTTCGTCGATACCCTGTAGGAAGTGCCGCTGCCGCTGGCGTTGCGGCCGTTCAATTTCGAAACGCTGGCCACGCTGACCCAGCAATATGCCAGTGACGAACGCTTCGCGCAGGCGGCCCCCGGTGCGCTCGCCATCGTCCTCGCCGGTGTGGTGCCCGTGATCCTGTTGAGCCGCACCATCCGCGCCGCATCCCGCCCCCGCGCCTGACGACAGGCGGAACGGTTCCTTAATCCTGTTCCCGCAAGCTGGCACGGTCTACAGGACCGGAGCAGGTACCTTGAACGATATTCCAGAGAGTGATCCCGGGGACGGGAGCGCCGTCGCGACGGACGGCGGCCGGGCAGACGGCCAGGACCACAGCCTCGCCCGCGCGGATCTTCTCGCCGCTGTCAGTCACGAGATGCGCAACACGCTGAACGGCCTGCTCGGCGTCTCCGAACTGCTGCTCGCCAGCACGCTCGACCCCGAACAGCGCAAGCATGTGAACACCATCCGCACCTGCGCCGACGGCTTGCGCAACCTGTCGGTGGACATGCTGGACCTCTCGCGCATGGAAACCGGGCGGCTTCACCTGGTCTCCGCCGCCTTCTCCCCCGCCGGCATGCTGGAACAGGTAGGCCGGATGATGGGGCCGCAGGCAGCCAGCAAATGCCTGCGGTTCGAAGCCCATTTCGGTGACGGATGCCACCGCGCCGTGCTGGGCGATCAGCAACGCATCAGCCAGATTCTCCTCAACCTGATCGGCAATGCGATCAAGTTCACCTCCGGCGGCCAGGTCAGCATCACCATGACCGCGGAGGACTGCGCAGACCGCGTGCGGCTGACGTTCACGGTCAGCGATACCGGCTGCGGCATGGAACCGGCCACGCTCGAGACTTTGTTCCAGCCCTGGCATCGGCGGCATGTACACGCGGAATCCGGTTCGGGCCTGGGCCTCGCCATCTCCCGCAGGCTGGCGCGCCAGATGCACGGCGACATCACGGTCAGCAGCACCCCGGGCATCGGCTCGACATTTGCCCTGACGCTGGAACTGCCCGAGGCGAATGCCGAGGAACAGGCCAGGATCGACGCGGCCGCTGAACCTGTTCAGGCCGCGTTCGCCAGTCAGCCCGGGGCCGCCGCCAGCCTGAAGGTACTTGTCGCCGACGATCACCACATCAACCGCGCCCTGCTGGATGCCATCCTGCGCAAGACGGGACACGACGTGGTGCTGGTGGACAATGGCCGGTCAGCCGTCGAACGTGCCCTGTCCGGCGCATTCGACCTGGTGCTGATGGACATCCAGATGCCGGAGGTCGATGGCGTCGCCGCCGCGCAGGAAATCCGCGCCGGGGAGCCGGACGGACCGCGCCTGCCCATCCTGGCCGTCACCGGGCATGACTCGCCCGAACATCGCCGCGCATTCGAGGCAGCGGGGATGGACGGCGTGATCACGAAGCCGTTCGACCTGCCGTCCCTGCTGGCAGAGGTCGCCCGGGTTGTCGCCATCCGCGACGCCGCCCGCACCGCGCAGACAGGGCCCGAGACAGAGGCGGGGCCTGGTTGGGATCCCGAAAGCCCGCTGGCGGAGACCCTGCTGTTGATCCAGCAGATCCGACATGCGGTCACGCAGGCTGGTGACTGACCCCGCGCCCGCGCTATAAACGGGCCATCAACCGTCTGTTTCACGCGCCGGGGAGGCATTCATACCATGGGCTTGCAGCGTCAGATTTTCAGCGAGGATCACGAGATCTTTCGCCGTAGCGTGCGGAAATTCCTCGAGGAGGAAATGGCGCCGCATCACGAGAAGTGGGAAGAGCAGGGTTACGTCGACCGCGATGCCTGGACCCGTGCCGGCGAAATGGGGTTCCTCTGCATGTCGATGCCGGAGGAGTTCGGCGGCTCGGCGGCGGACCGTCTCTACAGCGCCATCCTGATGGAAGAGACCCAGAAGCTGAACCTCAGCGGCCTCGGCTTCGGACTGCACAACGAGATCGTGGCCCCCTACATCAACAGCTATGGCTCCGAGGAGCAGAAGCAGAAGTACCTGCCGAAGATGGCCCGCGGCGAAATGGTGGGCGCCATCGCCATGTCCGAACCCGGCACCGGCTCCGACCTGCAGGGCATCAAGACAACGGCCCTGAAGGACGGCAACGAACTGGTGGTCAACGGCCAGAAGACCTTCATCACCAACGGCTTCAATGCCGACGTGGTAATCGTCGTTGCCAAGACCGACCCGTCGAAGGGAGCCAAGGGCACTTCCCTGGTCATGCTGGAACGGGGCGACGAGGGCTTCGAGAAGGGTCGCCGGCTGAAGAAGCTCGGCCTGAAGGCGCAGGACACCTCCGAACTGTTCTTCGACAATGTCCGCATCCCCGCCGACCGCATCCTGGGCGAGGAAGGCAAGGGCTTTGTCTACCTGATGCAGGAACTGGCGTGGGAGCGCATCCAGGTCGCCATCAGCGCCGCCACCGCGATGGAAACCGCGGTCGAGATGACCGTCGAATACTGCAAGGAGCGCAAGGCGTTCGGCCAGCCGCTGCTGGAATTCCAGAACACCCGCTTCAAGCTGGCGGAGATGAAGACCATCGCCCAGGTCGGGCGGACCTTCGTCGATGAATGCCTGGCCAAGGTGCTGGTCAACGAACTGGACGCCGAAACCGCGTCCATGGCCAAGCTCTGGACCTCCGACATGCAGAACAAGGTGATCGACGAATGCCTGCAGCTGCACGGCGGCTACGGCTTCATGTGGGAATACCCGATCTCCCGCATGTATGCCGACGCCCGCGGCCAGCGCATCTACGCCGCCACCATCGAGATCATTAAGGAAATCATCGCCCGCGGGCTTTGATCGCCGTCACCCCGCCCCTGCTGCTTCCGACGTCGTCGGATCGGCCTTGGCCACCTGCTTCAGCCAGGTGACGAAGGCCTTCAGGGGCGGGCGCATGGGGCCGGGTTGCCAGACCATGTGATGGGCGGCGGGGTACTGCTCGCTCCCTCCTCCTCCTCGAACCGCACGACCAGGCGACCGGCACGGATATCCTCCTCTACGAACACCCGCGCGGTACAGGCCACCCCCTGCCCGTCGCGCAGGGCGGACATGATCATGTAGCCGGGCAGATGGGTGATGTTCTTCTTGTTCGGCACGGTGACGCCGCGCCGTTCCATCCAGATCTTGAGTTCGTCGGTGCCGAGTTCCTGCAACCAGGGCAGATCGGCCGCGTCGGCCGGGGTTTCGATCCGTCGGTCGCCGACCAGGGAGGTCGCGGCAACGACGACGAAGGACGACAGGATCAAAGGCTCGCTCTGCAGCCGCGGCCAGCGCCCGGCACCGTAGCGGATCGCCAGGTCGTAATTGTCGCGCCGCAGGTCGATCAGTTCGAAGGTCGGATTGAGCATCAGTTCGATGTCCGGATGCCCGGTGCGAAAGTCGGCAATGCGCGGCATCAGCCAACTGGTGGCAAAGATCGGCGTCACCGTGACCTTCAGTGCACGCATGGCTTCATTGTCCGTGAAGGCGGCAATGGCCTGCTGCAACGTGCCGAAGCCTTCCGACAGCTGCCAGGCGAGCCTTGCGCCATCGTCGGTGAGGGCCAGTCTGCGCCCCTCCCGCCCCATCAGGCTCACCCCCAGGCGCTCCTCCAGCCTGCGGACCTGCTGGCTCACGGCGGCATGGGTGACATTCATTTCCCGCCCTGCCGAGGTGAAGTTGAGGTGCCGCGCGGCAGCCTCGAAGGATCGCAGTGTCGCGAGCGGTGGCATGTCAGACCAGTCCATCTGTAACTCCACCTTACATTCGAGAATTTTCCCTGACTGGCATTCCTTCCGCCCGGGGCCCAGTTACAGGATCAACACGCCAGCACAGAGGAGCGACCCCATGTTTGACATTCTCGGCAATTCCTACCTGAACGCAACCCGGCAGTCAGGTTACGTCCCCAGCCACAACGAACTTCTGAAGATGGAGCTTGCCGAAGACGTTGCCAAGCCGCGCGGCCTGGCCATGATCCGCCGCTGGCGCCGCCGGGCCGCCGACAGCACCAAGGATTAACCGAGTGTTACAGATCGATGTCGCCTTTCAGCAATCGCTGAATGACGGTCCGACGGAGGATTTCGTTGCTACCGTCGGCGACATTGATCACGCGGAGCGCCTGCCAGGCATCGGTCAGCCCGACTTCGTTGGTGAAGCCCATGGCCCCGAACGTCTGCATGGCGCGATCAACCGCCTTCACGCCGATCTCCACGGCGTAGGCCTTGGTCATGGACAGTTCCTTGATCGCCGGCTTGCCCTGGTCCAGCAATCGCGTGGCATTCATGCCCATCAGGTGGGCGGCATGCAGTTCCATCGCCGATGATGCCAGCGGGAACGTGACCCCCTGATATTCCGAGATGGACTTGCCGAACGCTTCCCGCGCCTTGGCATATTCCAGCGCCAGTTCCAGCGACCAGCGTCCCAACCCGACCGAGCGGGCCGAATTGTAGATGCGGCCCAGTGACACGCCGTACAGGGCCATGGCAAAGCCCTGGTGCAGGTCCCCCACCAGTTGCCACGGCTCAACCCGCAATCCCTCGAAGCGCAGTTCGGCCTCGTCTCCACCGATGTGGCCGAACATCTTCACGATCCGCTGCACCTCGAAACCCGGCGCATCCGTGGGCACCAGGAAGGCCGAGATACCGCCCTTCCTTGCCGCCGCCCGTTCCGGGTCCGTCACCGCGAAGAGGATGCAGTAGTCGGCGATGGGCGAATTGGTGGTCCAGATCTTCCGACCCTCGATCACCCAGCCGTCGCCATCCGGCACGGCACGGGTCTTGATCATGGACGCGTCCGACCCGGCACCCGGCTCCGACAGGCCGAAGCACATGCCCTTCTGCCCCGACATCAACGGCTCGAGAATCTCGTCGCGGGCACGGTCCGTGACCTTCTCCAGCAGGCGGCTCGGCCCGAACGCCCAGTGACTGATGGCATAGAGCATCAGCCAGTTCTGTGGCCCGCAATGATGAACCAGCGCCTGCCAGCCCGCGAAATAGGCCTCGTTGCCCAGACCTCCGCCCCCCAGAGCCTCCGGCACGCACATCTGGTAATACCCGGCATTGGAGGCGGCGATCCGCACTTCCCGGATCAGTTCGACCACCGGCGGCGACATGCGCCCGTCTTCCGTATAGACCCGCCGCCCGTCCTCCAGCAGGTCACGGTTCGCGGCGTGGCGTGGCAGTATTTCCTTGTCGGCAAAGGCAATCAGCCCGTCCACGACCTGCCGCAATTCCTCCGGATGTTCATCAGCGATAGCGCTCATCGTCCTCACCTCCCCAAGTGCAGGCGGCCATCGTGGCCCAGGTGCGCAGGCAGGGGAAGTGCCGGGTGGGCTGCGCGCTGCGGCCATGCAGTT